>NZ_JBSPZA010000009.1:0-108353 GCF_053851535.1 Desulfoplanes sp. PS50
ACTGATCAAGCAGATAATGGCATATATTCGCAACTATAACGAGCTGTGGGCCAAGCCTTTTAAGTGGACTTACACCGGGAAGCCACTGACTAAATAACGGTATAGAAATTTAGCGGACGCAACACTAGGCTCGGGTTCCTTCTTTCCTGCCATAGAGGTAAATTTTCAAAACTCCGTGAAAACAGTTCTATCAATCTACCCCTTAATCTTATAACCGCTTAAACTTAAAACCTAAAACTGTGGCTTGGTCATATTAGTCGTTGGATGGCGATTTTTTGCGCTGCGCAGGAGTAGGCTTGGCCCGTTTTCTGGTTTTGAGCCAGTTCTGCAGGCGGGGTTCTTCGCCCTGGTTTTTGGGCTGGTAGAAGCGTCGGACACTGACTTCTGCGGGCAGGTACTCCTGATCGATCCAGGAATCGGGATAGGCGTGGGGGTATTTGTAGCCTTTGCCGTAGCCTCATTTTTGTATAAAGGTGTGTTCTCTGTGTGGGTGGTAAATGACAGGGATGCCTGATTCTTTGTCATTGGAGCAAATGGACAGGCTAGCTGCTGCACGTGTCGGTCAGTAAACGCAGTGCCGAGCAGACGCTCGGCGTTCCCAGGAGGGAAAAACAAGGCTTGGACATCACGTCATACCAGGTGCGTTACCTTGAACAGCAGGCCCTTCGGAATCCAATAAAGGCCAAAAATTTCTTTGACATCCGTATTTTTTAAACATAGCTTTTAAATATTATGGATAAAAATAGATTTCTTGCAAACAAAATCAATGCCCTGCTGGAAATGTTTCCGCTTGTGGCTGTTATTGGACCCAGACAGTGCGGCAAGTCAACACTGGTCCAGAATCTGCGTCCGAACTGGAAATATTATGATCTGGAAAGGCCGGATGATTACCAGCTCATCACTTCTGATCCGCTTGGGTTTTTCAAGCGCAGACCTGAAAACATTATACTAGATGAGGCTCAGCAGTATCCGGAACTGTTCAAAATTCTACGAGCAGTTATCGATTCTGATCGCCGGGCAAGCGGTCGTTATCTGCTGACAGGTTCGAGTTCACCTGAAATAGTGAAAGGTCTGGCAGAAACCCTGGCCGGTCGTATGGTCACGGTGGAGCTGTGGCCTTTTAAGGCCGGAGAATTTTACGAGCGTCCTCTTTCAAAGCTGTATGGCGCTCTTCCAGACACAAACAAGCTGGAAACCGTGCTTGCCAGTAAGCCGGAATTAAGCAGTGAACACGTTTATAATCACTGGTTGTGGGGAGGTTATCCGGAGCCGCGTATCAAAAGTCAGCTCCTGCCGGAATTTTCAGGATTGTGGATGGATAGTTATTTCGGTCAATATCTGGACCGGGATATAAGCCGCCTTTTTCCCGGCCTGAACAGGCATGCCTTCAGGATGTTCATTCAAGCCTTGTCGTTTCATTCCGGACATATCCTGAATCAGTCGGAACTGGCCAGAGCTATCGAGGTCAGTTCACCTACAGTCAAACACTATCTGGAAATTCTCCATCATACCTTTGTGTGGAGAAATGTACGCAGTTTTGAAAAAAACAGCCTCAAAAAAATTCAAAAAATGCCCAAGGGCTTTTTTCGGGACTCAGGTATTTTACATCACCTTCTGAAATTAACAGAACTTGATACATTACTGATTCATCCTATGGCCGGATATTCATTTGAAAGTTTTATCATCGAAGAAATCATCCGTGGCTTTCAGTCAACCCTCACTTCCGGTATGGACTATTATTTTTATCGCACCAAAGATAAATCTGAAGTAGATCTTGTCATCGAAGGCAGCTTTGGACTCCTACCCATTGAAATCAAATTGGGACATACAATTGATCAGCGAAAACTGACAGGTCTTAAAAATTTTATGTCTGACACCAACAGCAGATTAGGCATCGTCGTCAATAATGCCGACCGAGCTGAATATCTAACAGATACTATTATCCAAATTCCGGCAGGTTACTGGTAGGCACCTGCAGGTTTAGTACCTTACTCGTGAAAGTCTGCCATAAAAAACAAGAAAATTTGATTCGCTATCAAAGGCATTAGACGCCCGTTCGCAAGCTCACTCGACGGGGCTTTGCACAAGGTCTGCTAAGGCTCGCAAGCTCGCTAAGCATTCACTTCCCCAGACAAAGGTCTGGACAAAGACATCGGACGGAGTTCTTTTCCCTGGCGGACAGTCGCCAGGGAAAAACAGCCGGTGCTGCGCACGAGAACTACAATTTTTCTGATCCACGAAGTGGTGACGCTTTCCGGCCGGCGACAGTCCGGCGGCCGGAAGATCAGTTGTCCAGGGTCGTTGTCCAATCCTTTGTCTGCGAATGTCGAGGAAGTGAATGCTTAGCGAGCGCAGCGAGGTTAGCAGACCTTGTGCAAAGCCGCAGCGGGCGTCTAATGCCTTTTTTGGGTTGTGGGCGCTAGCCCGCATTGGTACCTTACTCCGATAGCAGAAAAGCTCGAACCGTTTCAGCTCGAAATTTTTCTTCCGCTCCTTCTTCACGATCTCAAGTGGACCCCAAGAGCCGGACATGCGGGATATTTGACCTCATTCAGTGGTTAAGCTGCTTACATAATTAAACTCGCTACATAATGTCCCTTATGCTCGTCGCTGAATAAATCGTGAGACGAACCTTGACCTTGTGGAGATTTCACATAAATATGAAAGAATAATTGATGATAAACGAATTTTATATCGTATAAATGTGCTGATAGATATCGAGATACTCAAGCATTCCGAGTATGCGGAAGAATATGAAGCTCAGGATGAAGAGGTCCAGCTTGCAGGGTGCATCTCGCTTTAGCGGTTCACAAAAATTGGAGGAAAACCATGAATCAGGATTTTTATGTTGTAATAGAAAAAGACGAGGATGGATATTATGTAGGCGAAGTTCCAGCCCTGAAAGGATGCTATTCCCAGGGTCTGTCTATCGAGGAACTGATGCACAATATGCGCGAGGTTATTGAAATGTGTCTTGAAGATGAGCAGGTAGTTACAAATGAGTTTATTGGAGTTCAGAAAGTGAGTATTGGAAATGAACCTGCCAATGCTTAAAGCTGATCATGTAATCAAGGCTTTAAAAAATTACGGTTTTGTTGTTATACGCCAAAAAGGAAGCCATGTCAGACTTCGCCATGAGGATGGCAGGGTGACATCTGTACCTGATCACCCAGGACACGATATCGGTAAAGGTCTGCTCAGAAAAATACTGCGGGATACAGAACTCACATTTTCAGATTTGCTTGAGTAATTTGTCGCAATTCCCACCCGTTTCATACTCCACAACAACAAAAAGTGTTCCCTCACACCCGCAATCGCTTCATGGAGTACACCCCATCCGTCCCACCCAGCGAGGTGAATTTCCGCTCATCCTTGGATGTAAGCAGATGTTTCACCTGGTCAAATACCTCCTGCACGAACTCCTTTGATCCCAATATCCCCGCATCGCTGAAGTATCTGGTCCGATAGCAAAAGAGTTCGAAGCGTTTCAGCTCGAAATTCTTCTTCCGCTCCTTCTTCACGATCTTCGAGTCCATGGGTTTGCCCTTGCCCGTATTCATTGCTCCGGTTTCGTAGACGAATTGTCTATATGTGCGAACGATTTCAGATGGATCGAACTCGTTCCACTCCTTCATGCCGAAATCTATGGACAAGAGATCGTCCTTGTTTGCGGTCTGAACATGGTAGCCCAGGGAGCACCACCTGTAGGCCTCAGGACGTTTGACAATACCTGCACGTACGGGATTGAGATCCACATAGGCCAGTAGATTGACCAGGGAGAAACCATTCTGCACGATCAGGGATTTGAAACGGTCCCCCCAGAAATAGCCTTTTCGGTTGTGGCGTTTGTTGTAGAAACGCGTGAACCCCTGTTTGATGTCCTTGATGAATGTGGAAAGGGATGACCACCGAGTACGGAATCGTTCAATGGTCGTATCGCCAAACGCACGTCCTTCGGGAAACCATTTCTCCAGACGCTCCCGCATCTCGTCATCAGTAAGATGATCGGCAGGATGCATACGGACTACCAGATGAAAATGATTGGACATGATACAAAAGCCAAGAACATCAGCAAAATAGAACCGGCTGAGCATCTTGGTCAAATTGAGCAGATAGTCCTTCTCGGGAGCCTCAAGAGGATACCCGGGCAAGGCTGTCCGGGAGATTACATGGTAGATGGTTGGAACGTCAGTGCGAATAAACCGGGCTATACGTGGCATATGGCGTACCTCCGGGATGAAGGGAGGAGGATGAAAAAAAGGGGTGGAGTGGACAGACTGGGGGTGAAAAGAGCCGTATCGAAAAATTCAAAGCGGATCAAGTGCAAATAGCCTGTCCCTTAGCTCTTCTCTGCACGATCAGGGATTTGAAACGGTCCCCCCAGAAATAGCCTTTTCGGTTGTGGCGTTTGTTGTAGAAACGCGTGAACCCCTGTTTGATGTCCTTGATGAATGTGGAAAGGGATGACCACCGAGTACGGAATCGTTCAATGGTCGTATCGCCAAACGCACGTCCTTCGGGAAACCATTTCTCCAGACGCTCCCGCATCTCGTCATCAGTAAGATGATCGGCAGGATGCATACGGACTACCAGATGAAAATGATTGGACATGATACAAAAGCCAAGAACATCAGCAAAATAGAACCGGCTGAGCATCTTGGTCAAATTGAGCAGATAGTCCTTCTCGGGAGCCTCAAGAGGATACCCGGGCAAGGCTGTCCGGGAGATTACATGGTAGATGGTTGGAACGTCAGTGCGAATAAACCGGGCTATACGTGGCATATGGCGTACCTCCGGGATGAAGGGAGGAGGATGAAAAAAAGGGGTGGAGTGGACAGACTGGGGGTGAAAAGAGCCGTATCGAAAAATTCAAAGCGGATCAAGTGCAAATAGCCTGTCCCTTAGCTCTTCTGGTGCTCCGCGCAGAAAGAGAACGGGCGAGTCAGCCAGTGCCTCAAGAAGTTCATGGGTGATATTTCGTCTAAACATGGTAAAATATTTACCACAAAGTGGTAAAATTTCAACCTAAATTTCACTGTCAATTTTTACATTCATTCTACGGGGGGCTACGCAGTTTGTACCCTCTGGGTTTGTGCGCCGTGCGCCAAGCGGCGAAGCCTGTAAAATTGTCGTCGCAAGAAAAGCCCTCCTGCCTGTAGGCTCTGGAAACGTTGGTGAGCTCTATCGCTGGATTATAGCCGGATCAAACCCCCAATCTACTACTAATTACGAATCATTCGAATCTGGTAGTTTCCGGGAAGCTGTGGCCCGTTTTCTGGTTTTGAGCCAGTTCTGCAGGCGGGGTTCTTCGCCCTGGTTTTTGGGCTGGTAGAAGCGTCGGATACTGACTTCTGCGGGCAGGTACTCCTGATCGATCCAGGAATCGGGATAGGCGTGGGGGTATTTGTAGCCTTTGCCGTAGCCCCATTCCTTCTGCAATTTGGTAGAGGCGTTTCTGAGATGCAGGGGAACCGGTTTGGGGCCGTTTCTGCGGATTTCCTGCATAGCGGCCAGGTAGCCTGCGTAGGCGGAATTGCTCTTGGGGGCCAGGGCGAGATAGATGGTTGTCTCGGCCAGGGGGATGAATCCTTCGGGCATGCCCAGAAATTCGATGGCCTGCTGGCAGGCCACCGCCATGGGCATGGCCTGGGGGTCGGCCAAGCCCACGTCTTCCGAGGCAGAGAGAATGAGCCGCCTGGCAACGAATCTGGGGTCTTCTCCGGATTCCAGCAGACAGGCCAGGTAATACAGGGAGGCGTCCGGATCGCTCCCTCGGATGGATTTGATGAGTCCGGATACGAGTTCGTAGTGGGAATCCCCGTCCCGGTCGCCCCGGGCCACGAGTTCGGGCAGGGCCGCGCTCAGGTTTTTGGGGTCCCGGTCCGGCTGGTCGAGTTTCCCTGTGTACTCCACCAGATTGAGCAGGGTTCGGGCGTCGCCTCCGGCCTGCCGTCCCAGGAGATCAAGGCTTTCCTCCGGGATGTACTCGTGCAGATGTTCGGCCCCTTTTTTGGCGATCTGGACCATCTCGGCCAGGTTGAGTCCCCGAAGCCGGAGCACATGGAGCCGGGAAAGGAGCTGGTTGGTCACGCTGAAGGAGGGGTTTTCCGTGGTCGTGGCCAAAAGGGTGATCTCCCCGTTTTCAAGCAGGGGGAGAAAGAAATCCTGTTGGGCCTTGGAATAGCGGTGGATTTCGTCCAGTACGACAATGTCCAGATTGACAATCTGCTTGCGCAGGGCGGCGATCCCTGTTTCCGGCGCGCTGAACCGGGCAAAGGATTGCCCGGTATGTTTGGCCAGAAGCAGGGCCAGGGTGGATTTGCCGCATCCCGGGGGGCCGAAAAAAAGCAGGCTCGGCAGGCGCGTCGCAGCCATCATCGCCCGAATGCGCTGTTTGATATGGCTCTGGCCCACAAAATTGTCCAGACTCTGGGGGCGCAGGGATTCGGCAAGGGGTGGGGTGGGCATGGGGGAAGTTTTAAGGGTTAAGGGTTAAGGTTTAGGTTTGAAGTTTTAGGAGGATAGAGGGCTCAGTGCGCAGTTCGCAGTACGCAGTGCACAGTACGCAGTGCGCAGGGAAAAAATTGGCAATCGTCTGGTGGGTCGATTGGGGGTAAACAATGGCTTCAGGCTTGAGCTTCAATCGTCAGGCGGACTCCGAGGGCCTTGCAGACCCGCTGTATGGTTTCGAATCGCGGATGACTTTGAGGGCGTAACGCTTTGTACAATGCCTCGCGCTTTATGCCACTGGCTTTGGCGATTTCTGTCATCCCTCGTGCCTTGGCAATGTGACCCAAGGCCGCGGCCAATTCTCCGCTGTCTCCATCATCGAGAACCTGACGGAGATACTCGACGATATCGGCGTCACTTTTGAGATATTGCGCCATATCAAATGTTGGAAGTTCGCGAGCATCTATTGCGTTATCCATTATCAGCCTCCCTGATATGATCGGCCACGGCCCTGGCGGCCTCGATATCCTTACTCTGGTTGCTTTTATTACCGCCCCCCAGCATGATAACCAATTCTTTTCGTTCGATTGTGTCTAGAACTTGACGAACAGCCCCGAACCCATGGGGCGGATGATTTCGGGGAGGGTCGCCTGGAGCTGGGTGAAGGCGTGTTCTCCGGTGCAGTGACCGGCGAAGACTGTGGTGAAGCCGTAGCGTTCGATGGTTGCGCGGGTTTCTTGTATGGCCTTGTCCGATGCTCCACCCAGGTGGAGGCCGCCGATCAGGGCGTGGAAATGGTCGATGCTAAGACGCTTGGCCACGTGGTCGCAGGTGTTGGCCAGGCCGCTGTGGCAGCATCCCAGCACCAGGACCGGGCCGTTGGCGGTTTCAAGGACCAGACAACCGTCATCCGGAATGGTGTCGGGCATGGTGCATTCCGGGTCGAGATAGAATCCCCGGATAGGTTCATAGTTCCCGGGCTGACGGGTGATGTTCGTGTACATGGTCAGCCCCGGGGCGAGTTCCAAGGTGTCGGCAACGGACACGAATTGGTGGCGCAACCGTCCCGGATCAACCGTGCGCAGGCCGATGGCCCGGGGCGGTGTTCCCGGATGGCAGGCATACCGGTCCACAAAGACGGAAGGATGGCCGTGGATGGGTCCTGAATAATCGGTCATCTCCCAGAGCCGGTCGAGTCCGCCGGTATGGTCGTAATGCCCGTGGCTCAAGGCCAGGCCTGCGGCCCGCCCCGGATTGATGCCCATGGCAAAGGCATTGTCCATGAACGCACCGGTCTGCCCGGTATCCCAGATCCAGAGGTCTCCGGAATCCAGAACAATCCCCATGCTCAACCCGTGTTCACAGGTCAGATGGGGATTCAACGAAGTATTGTCGATAAGAATGGCGAGTTGGGGCATAGGGGATAAGTGCGCAGGGTAAGAAGATGTTAGAAATGTTAGATAGTTAAGAAATTTGTAACTATTCAGGTGGTTATTCAAAAAATCAGAATTTCGAATTCAAGATGTTTAAGATATTTCAAAAATTATAAGGGGATGCGGGCGGGACGCCCGCGCTCCCAGCAAAACGTACGCTCGAATCCGCACCTGCTTAAAGCGATACGGTGACATTCCAAAATCTGTGCACTGCGCACTGCGTCCTGCGTCCTTTTTTTCCTATTTTTCCCTTTCCCTGATGGCTCGGGTCAGTTTTTCCTGGTCGTCCTTGAACAATTTGTAGTTGACCGAATCCTCCAGGGCCTGGCGGCTGGCCTCGAGGATATTGTAATGTACGCCCACGGTGACCCATTGGGAATACTGGTCACGGGATTCGATGAGCACCCGGACCTGGGAGGCCGTGCCGGCAAACTGGCCGTCGTCGTTTTTCAGATCCCAGAGTACGCGGACCTTGAAATCGACCAGGTGCATGTCCGCGATGTTCGGATAAAAACGCTGCAAGGCCTTGCGCAGGGCGTTGTCCAGGGCGTTCACCGGTCCCATGCCCGTTGCCGCGGTGTGTTCGACCATCCCTCCCACCTTGACCATGACCGTTGCCTCGGTAAAGGGGATATCGTCTTCCCGGTTCTGGGAATCAAAGACCCTGAAGGCGATAATCCTGAAATAATCCCGTGACCTTCCCATGATCCGATTCAGGAGCAGCTCAAAGGATGCCTCGGCTGCGGAAAATTCATACCCCTTGTTTTCCCGGTGCTTGAGTTCTGAGAGCAGCTCCAGGACAAAGGGATCGTTCTTGTCCAGATCAAATCCGTACCGTTTGGCCTTGAACAGGATATTGCTCTGTCCGGCAAGGTCGGAGAGGAGAATGCGCTGTTTGTTGCCCACTGTTGCCGGGGGGATGTGCTCGTAGGTCTTGGGATTTTTTTGTACTGCGCTCACATGAACCCCGCCCTTGTGGGCAAAGGCCGACTTGCCCACAAAGGGCTGTCTATGAAACGAGCGCACATTGGCGATTTCCGAGACCACATGAGAAACATTGGTCAGCTTGGCCAGGCAGTCTTCCGGCAGACAGGGGATACCCATCTTGATTTCCAGATTGGGGATGATCGAGCAGAGATTGGCGTTGCCGCACCGTTCCCCGTAGCCGTTGATGGTCCCCTGGATATGGGTGACACCGTGTCGCACCGCCTGAAGAGAATTGGCCACGGCCAGTTCTCCGTCGTTGTGGGCGTGAATCCCCAGGATGGCTTCAGGAAATGTTGAGTGAACCAGGGCAACGATTTCGGCAACCTCGTGGGGCAGGGTGCCGCCGTTGGTAT
This sequence comes from Desulfoplanes sp. PS50, assembly GCF_053851535.1. Classification (NCBI taxonomy): domain Bacteria; kingdom Pseudomonadati; phylum Thermodesulfobacteriota; class Desulfovibrionia; order Desulfovibrionales; family Desulfoplanaceae; genus Desulfoplanes; species Desulfoplanes sp. PS50. The sequence goes on from NZ_JBSPZA010000009.1 coordinate 9,224, forward strand.
CACATAGGACGAGTGCGTCCGCCCCTCCGGCCATCGCCTGTTGCAGACAGGCCATGGCAAAATCCTTATTTGCCTTGAACCCGTCGAAAAAATGCTCGGCATCAAAGAAAAGTTCGGCTGTCTGGGGTTTCAAAAAAGCCAGGGAATTACGGATGATCTCAAGATTATGTTCCAGCGTGGTCCGCAGGGCCTCTTCCACATGGATGTCCCAGGTCTTGCCGAAAATGGTTATAACATCCGCTTTGGCAGCGATCAGGGAGTGAAGATTCTTGTCCGATTCCGGAGAAGACTTGGCCATATGGGTACTGCCGAAGGCGGCCACACGGGCGTTGGTCAGCTCGTAATTTTTGATCTCCTTGAAAAAGGCCATGTCAGTGGGATTGGAGCCCGGCCAGCCGCCTTCAATGTAGCCGACCCCGAGATCATCGAGTTTGCGGGCGATCCTGACTTTGTCCGCCGTTGAAAGGTGGATTTCTTCGGATTGGCTACCGTCACGCAATGTGGTGTCGTAAATGGCTATTTTGGGCATGGTTTTTTTTATTGTTTAAGGTGATGGTCGGACTGTGAATGTCAGGCCAGAGGCTGTTCTTTGGCAGGTGATTCGTCCTTATCCAGTCCGAATGCTTCATGCAGGGATCGGACGGCCAGTTCCGTGTATTTTTCCTTGACCAGACAGGATATCTTGATCTCCGAGGTGCTGATCATCAGGATATTGATATTTTCCTTTTTGAGCGTTGCAAAGGCAATGGAGGCAATACCCGCATGGGTGCGCATGCCCACACCGATGATTGATATTTTGCAGACATTGTCGTCATGCAGAATATCCTGCGCTCCAATCTGTTTTCTGATCCGTTCAAGAATGGTCAGGGTGTCTCTGACGCTTTCCCGGGGAACCGTGAAGGTCAGATCCGTTCGATCGTCCCTGCTCGGGTTCTGAACAATCATGTCCACGACAATATTGGCGGCGGCAATGGGTTCGAAAATTTTGGCTGAAACCCCGGGCTCGTCATTGACGCCTACAAGGGTGATTCTGGCCTGATTCTTATCGTATGCAATACCTGATACCAGGGCTGCTTCCATGGAATTTTCCTCCTGTGTGACAATGGTCCCGGGCTCTTTGGAAAAGGTGGAACGAACATGGATGGGCACATTGAATTTTTTGGCGAATTCGACAGATCTGATCTGGAGAACCTTGGCGCCCATGCTGGCCATTTCGAGCATCTCTTCATAGTCGATGGTGTCGATCTTTCGAGCCTTGGAACAGATATTGGGATCGGTTGTATAGACGCCGTCGACGTCCGTATAGATTTCGCAGAGCTCCGCGTTGGTTGCTGCGGCAAGGGCCACGGCACTGGTGTCCGAACCTCCACGGCCCAGGGTGGTGATCCGCTGGGTGCAGTCACATCCCTGAAAACCGGCCACGACCAGAACGTCATAGCGATTCAGGAGTTCCAGAGTCGCCTTGCGGTCGATATCCAGGATGCGGGCCGAACCATAGGTCGAGTCCGTGCGGATGGGCAGATGATAACCCAGGCAGGAGCGGGCCTTGATCCCGGCTTCCTTGAGCAGCATGGTGAAGAGGGCCACGGACTGCTGTTCCCCGGTTGAGATGAGAACGTCGAGTTCGGCCCGATCAGGCTGTGTTGTCCACGAATGGGCCGTCTGGAGCAGATCGTTGGTGACCCCGTGCATGGCCGAAAGGACCACGATAACCTTGTAGCCCTTGTCCAGCTTGCCCAAGACCTTTTCTTTGACCTTGAGCATGCATTCGCGGCCGTCAACCGATGTGCCGCCGAATTTTTGGACCAAAATACGCATGGTTTCCTCTGTGATTCGTTGCAGATGGATGGTTGAAAAATATTGCGATAAAAGAAGTCCTCAGTGCGCAGTACGCAGTGCACAGGGGGTATGCCCGGCATCAGTACGCTGTCCGCTATCCGGCGGATCCATACTATGAATCGCTCCTACGGAAACATTGTTCAGCTGCTGGCAGTCTGGTTCAACCTGCTGAGATATGTGAGCAGGTGTTTGCCCTGGGGACCTTTTGATGTCAGGGAAAGGTGTCTGCTCGTCCCGTCCATGGACCATCTGATGAGGAGGTGGTCATCAGGCCAGAGATGGTCGGGCAGGTAGTCGATCCATTCGGCAATACAGAGCCGATCGGTATCGTAGAAATACTCCTCCATGATGCCGTCGAGTCCCATGCCTTCATTCCGGTAGAAATCGAAATGCACGGTTTCCGGCTCTGTAGGATAGACGTTCATGACGGTGAAACTCGGACTGCTCACCTCGGCCTGGTCACCGCCCGGCAAAAGGGGAATCAGCATGGAGGTCAGAGTGGTTTTTCCCGATCCCAGATCTCCCTGAAGCAGAATAGCCGGAAACGTATCCATCTTCGCAAGGCAGGCTGCCAGTTGCCGGGCCAGGCGGGATGTGTCCTCGAGGGACGCAAGAACAAGCTCCATCATTTGGTCACAGTTTTCAGAACATCTTTCATCCCGACCACCCCGACGAGTTTGCCGTCCCGAACAACCGGCAGGGAGTGAAATTTTCTATCCACCATAAGTCCGGCAATTTCATCAACCGGCGTATCAACCCTGACGGTCACCGGGTCCGGAGTCATGGCATCTTCGACAGTAGAGGCCGAGATCTTCTGGATCTCTCTCTCCATGGCCGTCATGGAACTCAAAGGGAGAAAGCCGTCTAAAAAAGTGAACACCGAAGGCAGAGGAAATTTTTTCTGCAGGGAAACCAGGTCGCTTTGGCAGAGAATGCCGATCAGCTTGTTGTTCTGGTCGACGACCGGGAGTCCGTTGATGTCGTGTTCGAGCAGGGTTGCCGCAGCCGCGGAGATATCCGTGTCGGGTTTCACGGTCAGGGGGTTGCGGGTCATGATATCTTTAGCAGTGAGCATCGTTCCACTCCTTGAGTGCCTGAGGCAGCGTATGGGCTATTTCCTGGGGCAGATTCCCCCGGAAAGGAAAATCTCGGGCCAGAATCCTTCCGCAGAGACCATGCCAATAGACTCCGAGTTGGGCGGCCATGAGGGTTGCAACTCCCCGGGCCATGAGTGCGGCAATGATTCCGGAGAGGACATCTCCTGATCCTCCAAGGGCCAGGTTGGGGGTGGCAAAGGGAGAGATATATACGGGGTCTGCACCATCGGAGATAATGGTGGCTGCTCCCTTGAGAAGGATGTTTGTTCCGAATTTCCGGGTGAATTCTCTGACATATCCGGCCCTGTCCGCATTGATGTCCTGGGATGTTACATGGAAAAAACGGGACATTTCGCCCGGATGGGGCGTGACAATCGAGGTCGTGGGTACCTTGTTCATCAACTCGGTATTCTTGGCCAGGAAGTAAAGTGCATCGGCGTCGTACAGGGTATTGGGATGAGGATTATTCATATACGCCGTGAGAAATTCCAGGGCTCCCGGGGTTCTTCCCAGACCAGGGCCCAGGACAACGGCATGAAACCGGGAAATGTGCTCCTGAAGTTCCTGGGCGCATGTGGCATTCCACTCTTCGGTTCTGCCCAGAGGGAGACTCATTATGTCCGGCCAGCCGTTCTTGATCTCATGGACCAAGGTTTTGGGACTACCTATGGTTACCAGTCCTGCACCGCTGCGCATGGCCCCCAGAGCGCTGAGCAAGGGCGCACCGGTGAATGGGACCGATCCCCCCAAAACGAGGACATGACCTGCCTCACCCTTGTGCATGGTCGCCTGGGGTCTGGGCAGATAATGGAGGATATCTTCGGTGAGAGCCACATGTGTCGCGGGAAGGTCGTGAGGAATGACTTTGGGAATACCGATTTTCTTGATTTCGAGCTTGCCGATGTATTCCTTGGAAGGGGGAAGAAAAAGGCCCAGCTTGGCGGCCTCGAAGGTGATCGTGACATCTGCATTGACGGCCGCAGGAGAGGGAGAACCCGTGGTTCCGTTGATGCCTGAAGGGATGTCCAGGGAAAGGACAAAGCTGTTTGTGCCGAGTTTGTTGATCGCCTGGATCCAGGTTTGGAATTCTTCGCGTAAATCTCCCTGAAATCCTGTGCCCAAAAGACCATCGACCACGATATCGACCTTTTTCAGGAAATCAAGATGGTAGTCAGGAAGATACAGGCAGGGGATGTCCAGGCGCAGAGCCAGGTCCAAATGATAGGCTGTGGTGCCGGAATATGTATCCCTCTCCTTGGTGTGCAGGATCATTACCTTGACGTCGTGATTCCAGAGCTGTCTGGCCAGGGCAAAGGCATCCCCGCCGTTGTTGCCGGAGCCCGCAAAGACAACCGCGCTGCGCCCCTTGAGGTCGTCAAAATTTTTGGCCAGGACGTGAAAGGCCTCCCGACTGGCGTTTTCCATGAGAATGGCACCGGAAGGACCATAGCTGTCCATGCACACCCTGTCCCAGTGGGTCATTTCTTCGGGGGTGGGAAGAGGGGCGTAGATGGTTGGCAGACCATCAATAAAGTTGTTAGCAGAAGCACGCGTTTTTGTCATTTTCCCTCCAAAATGACTACGGCCGAGGCAATATCGCGGCCATGCGTTATACTGAGATGAATGTCATGAACATCAAGAGATATGCTTTTCTCCAATGCAGGACCGTTCAGAACGATGTGTGGCTGTCCGGACTCCAAAGAGACGATATCAATATTCCTGAAGCCTATGCCTTGGGAAAAACCAGTGCCAAGGGCCTTGACGCAGGCCTCTTTGGCAGCAAAACGCCCGGCCACATAGTTTACGGGTCGAGAAGGCAGACGCTGCCGTTCTTGCGGGGTGAGGATTTTTTCCAGGAAGCGGTTGCCGAATTTGTCGATGCCTGATTCAATCCTTTCGATTTCGACAACATCGGTGCCGATTCCAATGATCAAGAGAAACCCCGTTTGTTGGAGATGAACGTCCGGATCAGATTCAATACTCCACAGCATACATAAACTTTTTCGACATGAAATGTCGGGATTGGAAAGTCAACCCATGAGAAAAGAATCACGAAGTTTCGTCACCTTTTATCGTTAGACTGTTTTCCTTCAAATCTGATTGACGGAAGCCTGGTTCTGCCATATTAAAAATTCAATTAAGCACTCTCGCACAACGCCAAACCTGTCGCGAGGCAGGGACGGAAAGCCATGGGTCTCCCGGAGATCGCCAGGTTGCCGGATATGAACGTGCTTCATTTTTCTGTGCTTCCTGTTTGTTGCGTACTCCTGCCTTGCGATTCGCCCCTTCTTCCCACCCCGCCTTTCTCCGACGACGTCTTTGAGTGCTCGAGACAAGGATGTGGCTCATGCTCCTTTCTTTTTTCTTCACAAAAAAAGACCAGCCAGATAGTATCTCCTCCTATGGATTTTCGATAATCGAGGCTCTCGTCACTCTGGCGATCATCGCCATTCTTCTGGCTATGGGAGGTTCCTATCTCATTGCCAACCTGGATGATTACAGAATGAATGCGGCCATTCGCGATTTGATCACTACGATGCAAAAGGCCCGAATGACAGCTGTTCGCAATAATGCAGATGTTGCTGTTATTTTTGATCCGGGCAATAGTACCTATTCTATGTGCACGGATGCTGTAGATGGCGACTGGTCCACTTCAGGGGATAATGTCTGCCCGATAACCGTTCGCCTGGAATCGTACGGAAGTGGTGTCGCCTATGGACACGGATCAGCAACGCTACCCATTGGCGGCAGTTTCGGTACCGATGAAATTTCCTATATATCGAATAGAGTCGTATTCACACCACGCGGGACGGCTAAGCATGCCGGGTACGCATATATCGAAAACGAAACTGGAAAGACCGGTGCTGTGGGAACGATAACGATTGGAACCATTTTATCCAAAAAATGGAATGGCAGCAGCTGGATAGAGTACTGAATATGCGAAAATCAAAAGACATAAATGGTTTTACCCTTGTGGAGCTTATGGTTGCCATGGTGGCCGGGGCGCTTCTGGTTGCTTCCGGATATGTTTTGTTTCGTTCGAGTAGTGAAGTGTACGTTTCTCAAGAACAAATGGTCGATGTCCGGCAGGATATCAGGGCAACCTTGGCTATGATGACTCGTGATCTTCGCATGGCTGGTCTTGATCCCGGCAGGGGTGCCGCATGTTCGGGAATGACATCCGCCAATGCGACATCATTGCGGTTTCAATACGATTATGACGGAGATGGTGTCTGTGAGAGGGATTTCGATTATTTGTATGATGCCGGAAACAAAGTGCTCAAGATGCAACTATCCGGAAGTGGCGGATATCAACCCGTTGTTTATGATATTTCATCTGTACAATTCTCGTATGTTGTAAGCGACAATACGACGCCGACCACCCCTGCGGATCCCAATGACGTCAGGATGGTGAATATCCGGATATGTGGCAAGATCAGTGGTCCGTACTCTGAAAAATACGACACACCGCGTTGCTTTAACAGCACCGTTCGATGCAGGAATATGGGGCTTGAATGAGAAATTCGGAACTTGTTGATGGATTTACTCTTATTGAGGTTTTGATAGCGCTCCTTATTCTGACTTTTGGGGTGATCAGCTTTTCGACTCTTCAAGGACGTAATGCGACACATAATAGAAAATCGGAAACGATTTCCATGATGACGATGATCGCTGATTCAGAATTGGAAAAAGTTATAAATCTTTCATATGCAGATTGTTTAAACTATAACAGCTCGGTAGTTATGGATGGTAAAACCTATATAATTAATTGCAATGTAAACGAAAATGCAACATTTTCTTATAAAGATGTTATTATGAATGTAATTGTCGATAACATGAATGCAAGTTTTGAATATGTAAAAACAAAAAATTATGAATAGTGAAATAGTCAGAAATACTGAAGATGGTTCTGTTCTTGTCATTACGCTGGTCATCCTGGTTTTGATGATGATCATAGGGATGGTCGCGTCAAATACGACAACAACGGAGTTGATGATTGCCGCGAATGACCGAGAGTACAGAAAAGATTTTTATATCGCCGATGGTGCATTGAATATCGAATCGGAGTTTGTTTCTACCTATCCTGTTGTGCTGACTATTGCCGAACAAAGAGATCACCAGGAATATTATATTGTTAAAAGCTCTGAATCTGGTTTTTCCGAAGATAATAGTACGGATACGACAACTCAAAATGCGACAACACATTACGTAGGAAGCCAGGAATATAAGTATGCAATCAAGTTTATTAAAAGAAAACAAGCTATTATGAAAGGTGAAGGTGCGAGAACGGTCGATATCCTTTACAATCAAATTGAAACAAAGAAATCTGATTCGGTAAGTCTCATGTGCCAGGTATACAGGCGCGTTACCAATTAAAGATTTAAAGAGGTGTTGTATGTGCATTTCACGACGAATGATTGTGTTGATTCTTTTTGTCATGACATGTGTTTGCGTGCCAAAATTATCATTGTCGGAAGACATCGATGCCTTCGCTCCATCAGTAAAAAGCAATGCTATGCTTGTTGTGGATACATCAGGAAGCATGCGTTGGCCTGTTTATAATCACAATATCGATTACAAAAGTTTTTTTGAGTGGGCTGTTTCAAGTGGATATGCCATTGATGATGGAGGATTAGGAATTTCTTACGAGAGTATTCCATGGGTTAAAAACAAGGTCTATCTTGTCAGTGCCTATCTTGGATACAGTGAAATAACCGGATCTCAAGGAGAACCATATTCTGTATTTGGAGATCCTATTTATGAAGGATCAAATCGACGGCAAAAATGGGTGACGGGTGGAATCATCGATACGGGGTGGTCCATAACTGACTGGAATGATGTGGCTAACAATACAATCTCGACAGATGTAAGCGGATATGTGGTCTATCCTGATCTGTCGGGTCAAACATCAATCGGTTCCAACGTTCATACTGTCGGGTATGCATCTTCCGATATTACCGGGCATAGATTGTTCAACAACCAGAACAGATTGATGACTGATGTTCGTACTGATCCACGGACGAATATCTCGAAAGACTATGGCATGATGGGATATTTGAGGTCGGCTGGTTTATATTTTTCCGGTTTGTTTGAGACCGGGGCTTGGTATACCCTGACAAACGATCCGGATGTCGCAACCACAGATGATGGCCGTCATAGAGTTTATGCCTTTGTTACCGGTAATTTTTTGAGCTTCATCAAACTCATCGAGGACATGGAAGACACCGGGGTTTGCAATCTGTCCGGTTCTGGATGGGAAAACATCTGCTACCAGCCGTCTGCCACACCATGGGCTATCACAGATGTGGGGCCTGTTAGGAATACGCAATATCCTTATGATTACAGCTCAAACCGAAATGAAGAACATTTTCTCGTTAATTTGAATCAATTTTCCGGCATTAAAAGAGTCGCTTTTTACTTCAGTACCTTGGATATTGAAAACAATAGTGACGGAAGTGGATGTTCCTGTTGGAGTTCGAACTCGAATAACGATGGTGTTCAGCTTGTCACAAATACGGGGCGTATTCTCAAGCAGTCTTCTCAGTTGTTGCCGGAAACAGGTGATGGAAAATTATTTGGATGTGATAAATCTGGATGGACTGGATATTATGATGTCTCCGATCAGGATAGTGTCTATGCAAAATTTTACGTTGGACCAGATGGTGGGAATGTATGTTCTGGATCTGACAGTGGTTTTAGGATAACAAAAATAAAATGGACTACAGAGTCTGCAGATACGAATGCCAGCGTTGAAGGATCCTTTAGCTGTTGTAATGGGGGCGATGGAGTAGGGCAAAAAATCTTTTCCCGCCTGGAAGTGGTCCAGCAGGCAATGAATCAGGTCGTTGAGGATACCGCGGATAAGATCAATTGGGGCGTTTTTCGCTGGAGTGGTAGCAGCATTGAGGGGAAGGCCCAGTTTGGCTCTTCTGTAGCAACGATCAAATCGGCCATGAACAGTCTGACTCCGGACGGGGGGACTCCCATGGGTGAAGGGATGCAGGAAGCCTATGACTACGGCTATGATTATCTTGCAGCACACACGGATCTTTCAGAGTGCAGCAAAAATTATCTTCTGGTTCTGACAGACGGTTTTCCCTCAGGTGATGATTCCTGGAGTCGTATCTCCAAGGATGATGATGACCCGAATTTCAGCGATTCCGCCTATCACGACAGCGATAGCTGGGGAGGGGACCCGACCCAGGGATATGGGAATGTGGCTAACTATTCAGATGATGTTGCCCGTTGGCTGTACAACAGCACCGAAGCCGACTTTAACTACACGTCTCATACCATCGGATTTGGACTTGAAAACCCCTTGCTCCAGGATATCGCCACTGAGAGCGCTGGGCTTCATTTGACAGCATACGACCAGGAACAGCTGGTCAACGCCTTTTACAGCCTCGGCCTGTCTATGACCGATGCCGTTTCGTTCACAGCACCAGCTATTTCCGTGGACCAGGCCAATCGTGCACAATCCGGCAATGAATTATACATGGCCTTTTTCAAACCCGTCACGGATGACTATTGGCAAGGCAATCTCAAGCGTTACTATCTCAAGTGGTACGCAAATGGGACTGAAGAGGTTCTTGATGCAGGTAATGCTTCAGCGACGACACCTGAAGGGCTCTTCAAGGATACGGCGAGATCATACTGGTCGGTTGTTCAGGATGGAGGGCAGGTGGATAAGGGCGGTGCTGGCGCATTGCTGAAAAATCATGCTGACTCCTGGTTTACTCTGGGCAATTATTATCAGAGAGCGATCAAGACATGGAAAAATGGTCAAATGGTTGATTTTACGGCCGCGACGATGAATGCCACTGATTTCGGAATGGAAAACGTCAGTGATGTCCATGAGATAGTCAATTTTATGCATGGGTATGCCTTTGACGCGGATACAAATGGAAATCCCGTTGGACCCCGTCCCTGGATTCTGGGGGATATCATTCATTCAGAGCCGATTGTCTTGGACTATGTTGATAGCACAAATGCCCGGAGTCTCATCCGCCGGCATGTCATTGTAGGGGCCAATGACGCCATGTTGCACGTGTTCGACAGCCAGACCGGCTTGGAAGAACTTGCTTTTGTGCCTCCAGATTTGTGGTCGGCCTTGCCGGAATTTTCGGATTTGAGTCAGCATGTATATGGAGTTGACGGCTACCTGACAAAATATCAAGTTGGCAGGAATCCTGATTTGTTGCTTTTTGGAGAACGAAGGGGTGGGTCAAATTATTGGGCACTTGATTGCTCAAACAGCGATCCCGCTTACTGGACCGTCGCCTGGAGTATAGCCCCGACTGGTGAATTTGCCGAGTTGGGACAATCGTGGTCGGAAATGGTCGTTGCAAGGGACGTGGTCATGGAAAATGCTACAGAAAGCAGGTTTGATCTAGGAGTTTTCTGTGGTGGCTATGATCCAACCGAAGATGATTACAATGGGACATTGCCTGCTGCGGACACAAAAGGCCGAGGGATTTTCGTCGTCAATCTGCTGGATGGATCTCTCGTTTTTAAAGCCAGTTACGGGGTTTCAAATGCCACAAGCAGCAACGGTACCTCTACCTCGATCACGCGAACCGACATGAATTTTTGCTTTCCTGGTTCACCAACCGTTATTACCCATCCGGAAGCCCCCGATGGCCAGCATCTGGTTATCTATGCCATCGACATCGCCAGTCAGGTCTGGAAAGTCGCACATAACGGCTCATCATGGTTTGTGTCCAAGCTTTTTGCCTCCAATGGACCGGAAATGGCCGGAGGTGCTTCGGCCCCGAGTGGGCTTGTGGATAAACTGGATGGATTTCGCGACTATGATTCGAGCGACAGGTTCCGGAAATGTTTTGCAACGCCCGAAGTATCGTATGCGGGTGACTGTTCGACTGACAGGCCAGTTATTTATTTCGGTACAGGCGACAAGGCCCAGCCAAAATCCAGTGCGGTCAGCAATCGATTCTATGCTGTTTTCGATATGAGTCATAATGCTTCTATGCTCCCTTTGGATGAAACAGATTTGCTGAATATCACGTGCGATGAGCTGGACAGTAATGGAACGTTGACTGCGGATGAAAAAAATGTCCTCAAGGCCACGTTGGGTGATGACTATAAAACCCAGGCCCAAGGATGGTATATTGTATTGGATGGGCAGGATGATTGTCCTTTGTATTATGGAAATATGAGCCATGACGGTGAAAAGATCACCAACGCAGCCAGGTTGTTCAACAAGAAAATATATTTTAATTCGTATATACCGACAACCGATGATCCCTGTAACCCCAAAGGAATAGCACTTTTCTACGCATTGGGCTATTGCTTTGGGGAGTCGGCTTTTGAACTCGAACCCAACAATTCGGGTAAATCGGTCAGTGATCGTTATTTTTCTGTGAGTGAAAGCACTCCTCCTTCTCCCATCAATCTCATCTCAGGACCTGGAGGAGGAGTGATACTAAAGGCAAGTGCTGGTAGTAAAATCATTAACAGATATCTTGAGTCAGACCTGGGGACACATTTATATTGGTGGAAATATGCTGATGAGAATCAATAAAGGATCGGAAAAATGAAAAGAATACTTTGTTTTATCATTTTTTTTATTTTTTTTAGCTGTAATAATATTTGTGCAGGCAGTTTGAACATATCATCTGGTATTGTCCAACAAATAGAAAACAGTGTGATCACTGTAAATGGAAAAAAATATTATCCATTTGTTGAAGAGGTGTCTGTTGGAAATATAGCTGTTGGCGATCGGGTCAAAATTCTTTATGAAGCCAATCCAAAAGGGCGACGGTATTATCATGCCATTGTAAAGCCTGAAGAGGATTTTCCGCCACAGGAAAAAATCTCTCCTGCCTGATTCGATGGGTTTCTTGAGAGCAATTCAATGGTGCTGATTGACGTTGAATCAATGACAGGGAGTTTTGAAAAGCTCTATTTGCACCTGTATGAAACATTGACTAAAATTTAATAATTGGACGCTCCTGATTTTTTCGGTTCCTGCGTTGCATTTGGTAAGGATACGGTCGCTTCATCGTTTGATGATTTCAAATTAATTGGATAGATGGGTTCTTTTGCTGTATTGTAAAACTTATAGACATGAAGGGTGAACTCGTAGCAACCATAGAAAAGGCTTCGGAAGGCGAATGTTGGGCCTTTTGTCGTGAGGTCTTAATGTTCGGAGAAAACGGCCAGACGGCTACGGTCGAGGAGGCCACAGCGAGTTTGAGAAAAGATTTTGAATTGTCGGTTGCTACCCGAAGCAAGGAAAGGGGGCCCACTTTTTGTGGACCAATTTTCAATCCGCCCTTGTAGAATCCGTTTCAATGCACAAGGATAACCAAGAGGCTTAGGCTTTTAAAATACGCAAAAATATTGAAGCGTTGTAACTGCCAGTCTCATGACCACTGAAAGAGGTTTTTATTTGCGATGCATTACTATTTATTGCGTTTGATTCCAGGCCTTTTTTTTCTTCTTTTTGTCGTTTCCGCCTGCGCCAAGAAGAGCATTCCGCCCGATCCGGTTGTGCCGTACAAACAGTCCTATTCGGTCCACGGCAAGCGGTATCATCCTGCTGATCATGCTGTCGGATACAGGGAACGCGGGCTGGCTTCGTGGACCGGGAAAGCAGCCCAGGGGCGCATGACCGCCTCCGGGGAAAAATATGATTACCGGGCCTTGACCTGTGCTCATAAGACAGTGCCTTTTGATACGATTCTGCGGGTGACCCGGATCGATACCGGCAAGATTGTTCTGGTCCGGGTGAACGACAGGGGACCCTTCAAGTACGGGGACGGTAGGATTGTTGATCTCTCCTGGGCAGCGGCCAGAAAGCTGGGTATCCTCGAGCAGGGCGTCACAAAGGTTTTTGTGGAGGCGTTGCAGTAGATGATACCCTTTCCGGCAGTCTGCGACCAATGCGGAAGATCCTTTATCGATGCGTTCGGCGGAACCCTGGAAGGGCGTATCGCCCTCAAGGGGCAGGACCGTCCCGGTTGTCCGGGGTGCGGGGGCAATGTTTCCCTGCCCAACGGACGCTATGGATTTGCCGGCCATCTTATCCGGCTTCTGTCCCGGCCTTGTGTCCAGGAGGCGGATCTTCGGAATCTGGATGGTCTGATGGCGGATCTGGAGCAGGGCAATATAGCTCTTGCCGAGTGCATCACCGGCATTGGCTCCGGGCACCAGAAGTTTTTGTTTTTGTCTTCGTTATATGCCTGGTACGCCAGGAGTTCGGAGCCTGGTGTGCGTATGCTTGCCGGGCTTTTTCGGGATATGATCGCTGCAGTTCTGGCATATTTTCCAGGCAGGGTCACGAATTTCGAATCCTTTGAACACGCGGCCAACGAGCATTTCATCCTCGCCTGGGACAGTAAAGGCGAGGAGCAGAAAGCAGCCCTGGAAACGCTGGTATTGGCTTCGATTGATGATCAGCAGTCAGAAGATGGACGGCTGAAGATGGATAGGCTCAAAAAGGCCCGCCAACGGTTGAAACAGCGGAAAAAGAAGGGAGTGAATTAAAGTGCGCAGTACGCAGTCCGCAGTGCGCAGGGAAAAAAAGAAGGGAGAAGGGAGACGGGAGAAGGGAGACGGGAGAAGGGAGACGGGAAAGGCGAATGGAAGGTGAATGTTTGTAGGGGCGAACCTTGTGTTCGCCCAAACCGGAACGAGCAGGAGGAAAAGAAGGGAGACGGGGAGATGGGAGACGGGGAGATGGGAGACGGTAGGGGCACGGCGTGCCGTGCCCACTGGTGAAATGGAAACTGGTGAAATGGAAACTGGTGAAATGGAGACTGGTTCATTGCGCAATATATTGATGTATACCATCTGTTGATTTTCAAGGAGTCGTTCATGTCGGTTGTTTTTGAACCCATTGGTCGTGTCGAAACCGAGGCTACAACGCTGCCGCGTCATTGGTCGGTATCTGACGTAGAGGGTGAATTGATTATCGATGAACCCTATCTTGCCGGGCTCGAGGGGATCGAACCGGGCAAGCGCATTGTGGTCTTGTTTCATTTTAACGAGAGCTCGCCGTTTTCACTTACCTCGCTCAGGCAGCGTCCTCCGCATGCAGGCGGGGACAAGAAAGGGGTCTTTGCCACCTGTTCACCCCATCGGCCCAACGGTATCGGACTTTCCGTGGTCACGGTGCTTGAACGAACGGGTACCGTTATCCGGGTCAAGGGAATCGACATGCGCAACAATACCCCTATCCTGGACATCAAACCGGATGTGCGTCCATGAGTTGATCTTTTTCGTGCTCCACAATTCAAAAGGCCCCTGCGCTTACTAGCGCAGGGGCCTTTTGAATTGGAGAGTATGTGTCAGATGATGTGACTATTTGTGGAGCAGGGTGGAGACCTCTTCCCAGAGCAATGCATTCTGATCTGTGAGTCGATGATCGGCATCAATTTCCACAAGGCGGACCATGTTCGGATAGGTTGTTGCATAGTCGCGACTATGTTCAATAGGCACCGTCTGATCCTGTCTGCCGTGAATGATGGTCGTTTGTGTTGCCGGGGGAATGGGGTCGGTATACCCGAGACCGTCTTCATGAAAGGTGTACTGCAAGGGTATCTCCTGCTGGAAACCTTTATGCATCACCGGCGCCACCCGCATTTGTTTCCAGAGTGCGATTTCATCCTCTGTGGTCCCCCAATGATGGTAGAACAGGGCCGGGGCGAGAAGAAGCATGGTATCGATCCCACCAAATCGCTCTGCATACCGGGTGGCCACGAGACCTCCCAATGAACTGGCAATAAAGGTCATCCGGTCTGATTTCTGGTCCAGGATGTATTGCCTGAGCCGATTGATCATCCCCGTAATAGTCAAGTATTCAAAATCTTTGGGTGTTGGATTGAAGTCAAAGATGGTGAAGTCGACACCGGGCAGGGCAGAGCATTGTTCCTTCAGAAACATGGCCTTGCCTGATTTGGCCGAAGAGGTGAATCCATGCAGGAAAAGCACGTGTTGTGACGGTATCGGGTTCATGGGGTGGACTCCGAGGGATTGGGCGATGGTGAGAGCTGTCTGAGGATTTCACGCTTGGAGTCGATGTTGTCCGTGATCCAATGGCTGTCCCACCATTCAACCGGATTGACCGGGATTCCGGAGAGGATGATTCCCAGGTGCAGATGATCACCGCCGGCCATGCCGGTGGCACCTGTCAGCCCGATGATCTGGCCGCGCTGTACTTCATCACCCGTATGCGCGAGCATCTGGCTCAAATGGGCGTAGAGGCTCTGCAATCCCATGCCGTGGTCGATGATGATGACATTACCGTAAATGCCCATGAATCCGTCGAAAACAACCCTGCCACTATTGCATGCCTGGACCCTGTCTCTGGCGACAGAGGCCAGATCGACTCCAAGGTGGCGTTGATGATCGATGACCTTGCCGTTGTAGGTGTAGGTCCGCTTGTCGCCAAAGGTCGCTCGGGTGGCTGCACCGGGCTGGCGGATAAATGACTTCTTCCAGAGCATTTTCGGCTGGGTCTGCCGGGCGAATTCGTGCAGGCTGGCTCTGTTTTTGGTCCGGCTTTCATTGTTCACCTTGAGAAAGACATCCAGCAGACTGGCTTCATTGGGGTATGCAGTGGTGAATTGCGGCATCTTCTGTTCCAGGAATCTGTCGGAAATGCGTATGGTATCCTGGCGAAACTGTTTGGGGATGAGATGGTAATTGAATCCGCTTCTGCCTGTATTGCCCGCTTCGTCCACAGCAATGACCTCGGGCACATCTTTTTGGGGGTCGGCGTTATAGGGAAACGTGAACAGTGCGAGATAATTTTCTGTTTTTCCCTGCTTGAATCCAGGAAAAAACTGTTCTCCAACCATGACCCCTGTCTGATGACTTGGTTCTGAAAGGGTGTAAACGACCATACCGCATCCACCCGTGGCAACGTTATGCTGTCTGGAAATGACGCTGACTACAGGCGGATGGTTGTCCAGTTCACGGTTTTGTTTGATCAGTCGGGTGTTTCCTTTGCCAAGATGATTCCACGATTTGTCGGTACTGGAAATCAGCAGTTCAAACGGACCTTCCTGAAGTCTGGCCTTCTTGAGATTAAAGGTTGCCGACCACTCATACTGCTTGGCCGCAAAGCTCTGACTGAGGACTATGGATTGTCGATCCTGTTGCTGAACCACGACCTGAACCATTTTCAGCCCGGAATCACTATCACTGGATGTCAGGCTGAATTGGGTTTCGTCAGTCACAACGCTACGTTCTGGTGTCAGGCAAACATCCGGTATGCCGGATTCGAAGAATTTCAGGTAGCCGAGAACCAGTCCGGCGATGATTGCAGCGGCCAGTACGATCCAGCTCATGGGTTTGAAAACACTTTTCATAGATAAGGCTCCTTGGTGTTGCGAGAATACGGTGTGCAGGGTTTTGGTTCGATCCCCGGGCCAATCTGTGTTCCTTTGGTCCGGGGATAGACAAGGAAAGTGATGGTCCGCCAGGGTATCTGATCATCGAGCCCCTTGGCTGCAGCTGCGTATTCATCGAAAAAACGTTTCTAATGGGTCGTATCCAAAATGGCAAGGTTGCCTTGAAGGGTGACTTGATTTGCGTTCAGGCTGAGGGTCACGAAAGGTAGGGGGCGCATGATTCATCCCCCTTGTCCTTTTTTGAACGAGGGTCTTGCTTGTGGTGTGGTGATTCGAAAGTATGCTCTATGGTTGATACTCATGCTTCGGTGAAAACACCTGCGGTTTTTTGTGAGCCGTGTATCTACCTTGTCAATATAAAAAAAGAATCTTGTGAACATATTGACAAGATAAATCGATAGGTTTACCAAATTAAAACCTGAATAACGATGTGATGCGTCTATGTATCGAACATCTTAATAAGGAGGAGGGTATGGGTTTAAACAGACGTGAATTTGTCAAACTTTGTTCCGGCACGGTGGCCGGCCTTGGGATATCGCAAGTTTTCAATCCCAAGGTTATCCAGGCCATGGAAGAGGGTGCCAAAAAGGCTCCGGTGATCTGGATCCAGGGGCAGGGATGTACCGGTTGTTCGGTTTCCCTGTTGAACTCGGTTCATCCCAAGATCAAGGATGTTCTTCTCAAGGTCATCAGCCTCGAGTATCATCCCACCATCATGGCCGCGGAAGGTGACCTGGCTCTCGAGCACATGTTTGAAGTTGCCGAGAAATTCCAGGGCAAGTTTTTCCTGATCATTGAAGGGGCCATCCCGACCAAGGCCGATGGACGGTATTGCGTTGTCGGTGAAAGAGATGGTCACGAGATCACCATGAAGGATCTGTCTCTGGAACTGGGCAAGAAAGCCTTGGCTACCGTGGCTGTCGGTACCTGCGCTGCCTATGGCGGCATTCCTGCCGGGCAGGGTAACCTCACCGGTGCTGCAGGTGTCAAGGATGTCTTTGCTGCCAACGGACTTGGTGACAAACTGGTCGTTAATGTACCGGGTTGTCCTCCGCATCCCGATTGGATGATCGGAACGCTTCTGGCTGCCTGGCAGTACGCCCTGGGCAAGGGCCCCCTGCCTGAACTCGATAGCGACGGCCGTCCCACGCTTTTCTTTGGTGAAAACATCCATGAAAATTGTCCGTTTCTGGAGCAATTTGAAAACTATGATCTGGCTACCAATTTCATGGAAAAGGACAAGTGTCGGTATCAGCTTGGCTGTAAAGGTCCCAGCGCCTATGCAGATTGCTTCAAGAGGCGTTGGAATGGCGGCGTGAACTGGTGTGTCGAGAACGCTATTTGTATCGGGTGTGTTGAGCCGGGTTTCCCGGATGCCATGTCCCCGCTCTACGAAGAAGGCTAATCACCACGAATCGAAATTCTGAAGAAGGAGTTACTATATGTCAGGATGTAAGCCAAGCAAAGCTCCCGCTGCAGCAGGGGTTTCCTCCAAAAAAATCAAGATTGCCGTTGATCCGGTGACCAGGATCGAGGGGCATCTCAAGGTCGAGGTCGAGGTCAAGAACGGTAAGGTTGTGGATGCCAAGTGTATTGGCGGGATGTATCGTGGTTTTGAAAACATTCTTGTGGGCCGCGACCCTCGGGATGCCTCCCAGCTGACCCAGCGTATCTGCGGTGTCTGTCCCACCGCTCATGCCACCGCCTCGGTTCTGGCCCTGGACGATGCCTTTGGAGTCAAGATCCCCACCAACGGACGTCTGGCTCGGAACCTTATCCTCGGGGCCAATTTTTTGCAGTCCCATATCCTCCATTTTTACCACCTGGCTGCCTTGGACTATGTCAAGGGCCCGGATGCCGCACCTTTTATCCCCCGGTATGAAAATCCGGATCTTCTGACCAACAGAATCAAGGACCCCAAGCAGGCCGAAGCCGTCAACAAGTACGGTCTGGATCAGTATCTGAAGGCTCTTGAAATCCGTCGTATCTGTCATGAGATGGTCGCCCTTCTGGGTGGCAGAATGCCCCATGTTCAGGGAATGGTCGCCGGTGGTACAACCGAATCCCCCTCAAAGGAAAAGATCGCCAAGTACTATGCCCGTTTCAAGGAAGTTCTTGCCTTTGTGAAGGATGAATATCTGCCGCTTATCTATACCCTTGGTACCGTGTATCCCGATCTTTTTGAAACCGGTGCCGGTTACAAGAATTGTGTGGCCTGGGGTGTTTTTCCCATGAGCGACGATGATCCCCTGGATCTGCTGCTCAAACGCGGTGCCTTTGTCGACGGCAAGGATGTCAAGGTCGATCCCGCCAAGATCAAGGAGTATGTCGGTCATTCCTGGTTCAACCAGAGCAAGTCCGGCCTCAACTTTTCCGAAGGCGAGACCGTTCCCGATGTCGACAAGGCCGGTGCCTACAGCTTCATCAAGTCTCCCCGCTATGCCGACAAGTCCTGTGAAGCAGGTCCCCTGGCCCGTTTGTGGGTCACCAATCCCGAGCTCAGCGACGTCGGTCAGAAGATGCTCAAGGAAAAATACGGCATCAAGGCCAAGATGTTCCGTGACCTGGGCGACAAGGCCTTCTCCATCATGGGTCGGCACGTGGCCCGCGCCGAAGAAACCCTGATCGTTGCCAATGCCATGGCCGATTGGCTCAAGGAAATCGTCCCCGGCAAGTCCACCTACATGGAATACGAACTGCCTCAGACCGGTGAAGGGCTCGGCATGACCGAAGCTCCGCGCGGCGCTCTGCTGCACTACATCGATGTCAAGGATCAGAAGATCAGCAACTACCAGATCATCTCCGCGACCATCTGGAACGCCAATCCCATGGATGACATGGGTCAGCGCGGTCCCATCGAGGAATGTCTGGTCGGTGTACCTGTTCCCGATTACAAGAATCCCGTCAATGTGGGGCGGCTGATCCGCTCCTTTGATCCGTGACTGGGCTGTGCCGTGCACGTGTTGCACGCTGAGACTGGTGAAGAGAACGTCGTTACCTACGACTGCATCTAAACCTTGTGCTGGACTTCAGCACCTGATGACCATAAAAGGCCGGATCTTGTCCGGCCTTTTTTCTTGATCTGTCCCACAATGGCGGCAATCCAATCTTGGAGAAAGACGATGAAAGAATTACTTGTTCTTGGGGTGGGAAATCTCCTGCTCATGGATGAAGGCGTAGGGGTCTATGCGGTTCAGGAACTTCAAAACGAAGAAGGCTGGCCCCTTGACCGGGTCGACTTCATCGATGGCGGGACCTTTACCCAGGATATATTTTACCTGTTTCAGGAATATGAAAAACTTCTGGTTCTTGACGCTGTCCGCGGGGGGCGTGAGCCCGGGACTATTTATCGCCATGAAGAAAAGGACCTCCGGGAAAACAAGGAACAGGCCCTTTCCCTGCACGACATCGATCTGCTCGATTCCTTGAAGATGGCCGAATTGCTGGGCAATAAGCCCGAATTGACCGTCATCGGGATCGAACCCCTGGAATTGTGCGTCTGGAAAATGGAGATGACCCCCCCGTTGCAGAAGGCCTTTCCCCGGTATATGGATATCGTGCGCAAGGAGATCCGGGCCCAGCTCAATCTTTGATTGCGAAAAGGAGCAATACATTGGAAAAAATTGTCGTATCTGTTTTGGGACAGGATCGTCCGGGAATTGTCGCTTCTGTCTCGAGCATCCTCTATGATCATGGATGCAATATCGAAGATCTCACCCAGACGATTCTACAGGCCGAATTCGCCGCTATCCTGCTTGTTGATTGCCCAACATCCTGTTTGAAAGCCCTTCAGGAAGATCTTTCCCAGGCCCTCGAACCGCTGAATTTGAGCGTTTTTGTTCGCGCAGCCGCTTCCTCCGCACTGTATGAGCCACAAGAATCCACCCCACTCGTGGTGACTACGAGTGGCACCGATTGTTCGGGACAGGTGGCCAGGGTTTCCGAGGTCATCAAACAGGCAGGCGGCAATATCAGTGAGCTCAAGGCCGTCAGACACACCGAGACAGATCATGTTCGTTTCATCATGATTTTTGAAATCGATTTTCCTGGTTCCTCGGACCAGGCCCTGTTCAGAAAGCATCTTGGAGTTGCCTGCCGGGAGCTTGGACTTGATTATTCCGTCCAGCATCGGGAAATTTTTGAATCCATCAATCGGATTTGAGAAATTTTAGAAATTTTAGAGATTTGAGAAATTTTAGAGATTTGAGAGATTTAAGAGATTTTAGAGATTTAAGAGATTTGAGAGATTTTAGAAATTTAAGAAATTTAAGAAATTTTAGAAATTTGAGAGAGTTGAGAAATTTGAGAGAGTTGAGAAATTTGAGAGAGTTGGGAGATTTTGAGAGTTGAGTGAGTTGAGAGATTGGGGAGAGGGGGAAAGGTGGTTTATGGGTTTTTGGCATCGACTTTTTTCAATCCCGGCATTTTTTATTAAAGGCTGCACAGGTGTCTTTCCATGGTCTGCCATGGAGGGGCATATAACAAGGAAGAAACATGCTTACTGAACGTGAAGTCCTGTCGACCATCGCGATGGTCAAAAACGAACATCTGGATGTTCGAACCGTCACCCTGGGGATCAATCTTTTTGATTGTGTTTCAGATGACCTGCATCGTTTTCAGGACAAAATATATCAACGGATCACCGGGCTGGCCGGAGAGCTGGTCGAGATATGCGATGAATTCGGCGATATTTACGGTATTCCCATTGTCAACAAGCGTATTGCCATCAGTCCCATCGGGGTCGTGGGCGCACCCTTTTCCACCTCTCAGATGGTATCCATCGCCAGGACCCTGGATCAGGCTGCCAAGGACGTGAACATCGATTTTATCGGTGGATTCGGGTGTCTGGTCCAAAAGGGAATGGCAACAGGTGATATCGCCCTGATCGATTCCATTCCCGAGGCCCTGACCGTGACCGATCGGATCTGTGCTTCCGTGAATGTGGCCACGACCCGCGCAGGGATCAACATGGACGCTGTGGCCAGGATGGGTCATATTATCAAGCAGGCCGCGGCCATGACCTCGGACAAGGACGGGCTGGCCTGCGCCAAACTCTGCGTTTTCGCGAATATTCCCCAGGATGTTCCCTTCATGGCCGGGGCCTATCTCGGTGTCGGAGAACCCTCGTCGGTGATCAATGTGGGCGTGAGTGGACCCGGAGTGGTCAAAAAGGCCATTGACCGCGCCCTGGTAAGCAATCCCGAGGCATCCATCGGCGAAATTTCCGAGGTCATCAAGCAGACCGCTTACAAGGTTACCCGGGCCGGACAGCTTATCGGCAAGAAGGTGGCTGAGAGATTGGGCGTGCAATTTGGGATCGTTGATCTTTCCCTGGCCCCGACCCCCAATGTGGGTGACAGCGTGGGCGAGATCTTTCAGGCCATTGGACTCAGAAATATCGGGGTCCCGGGCTCCACGGCCATTCTGGCCATGCTCAACGATGCCGTGAAAAAAGGCGGTGCCTTTGCCAGTTCCCGTGTTGGAGGACTCAGCGGTGCCTTCATCCCCGTGAGTGAGGATCTGAATATTGCAGGTGCTGCCAGTTGCGGAGATCTCTGTCTGGAGAAACTCGAGGCCATGACCGCGGTGTGTTCGGTGGGTCTGGATATGGTCGCCATCCCCGGAGATACACCGGCGGAAACCCTATCAGCCATTATTGCCGATGAAATGGCCATTGGAATGATCAACAAGAAGACGACGGCAACGCGGATCATCCCCGTACCCGGCAAAAAGGCCGGTGACTTTGCCCGGTTCGGCGGGTTGCTCGGAGAAGCCGAAATCATGCCTGTCCGTTCCCCGGGTGCCTCGGATGTTTTTGTGCGTCGGGGAGGGCTCATTCCGGCCCCGCTGCAGAGCATGATCAATTAGGGGCTGGGGTTGTACGTTTTTGGAGTGTGAATGAGTATGTAGTGCGCAGTACAGAGTATATAGTGCGCAGTTCGCAGTGCGCAGTGCGCAGGAAAAAAGTGAATCATCGGGGCGGACACACGGGTCCGCCCAAAGGCCTTGAAGTGCGCAGGAAAGGCACGGCAAGATTCGGCATATCCAGATGCCTCAAGAGGGTTATCATGGATGATGTGGTACGAGGCCGGCGAGGGAGTTTCAAATCGATTGAAACGGAGCAAACCAGCCATGCTGTCCCAGGATCCTGAAGAAGACAGGTTTGCCGTAAGTGGGACGTGTCGTGATCTTGCCTCGCGGACATATTTTGTATATCTCATCCTTATATTTGTCTGATGAGAAAATCACTGTTCAGTATGATAGGTACCAGGGAGAACCAGATGGAAGCACAGGAAAAGGATATGCAGGCGGAAAACCAGTCCCAGAATGTCAATTACGCTGAAGAAGTGCAAAAGGATCTGATCGACACCCGCAGGGATTCGGGCAAGGTGGCCATCGCCATATCCATCATGTCCATCATCCTGCTGGTTGTTTTCTATTTCGGGTTCAGACAGAATTTTACCGAGCTTCGGGAACAGGTCGATGCGCTGAACGGTTTGCAGACACGCGTTGTCACCCTCGAGGAAGATGTGGCCGGTCTCAAGACCCTGCCCGAAAAGACCCGATTTATGCTCATGGGCACCATGACCCAGGAGATGGCCAACAAGGCTGATTATCTCGGGACGCAGGCGGCTTCCCAGGAACAGGCTGACAAGATTCGCGAGGCACAGCGGCTGCTCGAAGAGATCCAAAAGGAGTTTGCAGCCGCTGCCAGATAAATTGTTTTGCGCAAAGCCATTTTAAATCCCGGGGATCTTTTCCGGGATTTTTTTATGGGAATGGATACAGACCAGGAGTGGGCATGGATGTTTTTTTAGCCAGGGCTGATACGTATGAAGGTGCACAACATGTTGTGTTCCATCTTTTGGACAGCCTGAACCTGTCTCTGCCTCCGAGCGGTCATGTTTTGATCAAGCCCAATCTCATCTCCTCGCGCAACGCGACGCTTGCCTGCACCCATCCCGCCATAGTTGCTGCCACGGCCGGATATTTTCTGAACAAAGGCTGGACTGTTGTTGTGGGTGACTCCCCCGCCTTTGGCTCGGCCCGCGCAGTGGGGAGGGCATCCGGGCTGACCCGTCTTCTCGATGATCTGGGCCTTGATCTGGTGACTCTGGACCACCCTGTTGCTACATCTTTCGGTCCCTTCAGGGCCGGGATCTCTGCAACTGCCCTCAATGCCTCCCTGATCGTCAACCTCCCCAAACTCAAGGCCCATTCACAGATGCGTGTATCTGCCGGGGTCAAGAATCTTTTCGGCACGGTCTCGGGTTTCCGAAAACCCCTGATTCACTTCAGGCATGGCGATAGAGGGAGACGATTCGCAAGTTTTTTCGTCCACCTGATGCAGGCCCTTCCTGAAACCATCTCTCTTGTGGACGGGATCACGGCCATGCACGAAACCGGCCCGACCTTTGGGAAGCCCTTTGCCGGTCATTTTCTTGGTGCGAGCAGGGATACCGTGGCCCTGGATACGGCGGTCTATGTCCTGCTCGGTCTCAAACCCGGGGATGTGCCCCTCTGGCAGGAAGGCATCCGCATGGGACTACCCGGCGCGATTGCCGACAATCTGAACTATCCCCTGAAATCTCCAGCAGATTTTGATTTCTCTTCCTTTGTACTTCCCCACGAACTGCATCCCCAGATTTTTGGTCCCAAACGGTTGATCCGCAGCATGATCAAGCGACTGATCCGTTAGTACCTTACTCGTGAAAGTCTGCCATAAAAAACAAGAATATCGAAAGATGTAAAACTGCACGCAACGCCCGGCATATTAGATATGCCTCGAGGATCAGAGGATCAGAGAAAAAACCAGAGGGAAAATGTCTTTCTCTGTGCCGTTCTCTGATCCTCTGATCCTCGAGCGAGCGTGCGAGCGGGCGTTGAAACCTTTGTTGGGTTGCGGGCGCCAGCTCGCATTGGATTTGCCAATGTATTGCATTGGTTGATTTTCCCGATTGGTCGAGACGTAAAATCCCCCGCCCTCACCTGTGTGAGAACGGGGGATTATGATTGGTGAAGATTCGTTGGATCAGGCTCGATCCTTTTTTCAGGCCACTTCAGCGGCTTCGACCGCTTCTGTATCCAATTCACCTTCCAGTCGCGAGACGACCAGGGCGCCAGTTGCATCACCCATGACATTGAGCGTGGTCCGCGCCATGTCGAGGATACGGTCCACACCGGCGACCAGGGCGATACCTTCCATGGGCAGATTGACCTGGGTGAAGACCATGGTCATGACAACCAGGGCTGCCGAAGGGACACCGACCGAACCAATGGATGCCAGGATGGCCATAAGCAGGATGCTCACCTGGGAACCGAGACTCAAGTCGATTCCATAGATCTGGGCCACGAACATGGAGGCCAGACCGAGATAGAGTGCCGCGCCGTCCATATTGATGGTTGTACCCAGAGGAATGGTGAAGCTGGAGATCTCTCTGGGGGCACCGAGCTTTGCCGTGGCTGTCAGATTCGCCGGCAGGGCCGCGGCACTGGAGCAGGTGGAAAAGGCGATCAGCAGCGGCTGGGTCATGATGCGGAAGTAGGTTTTCAGATTTACTCGGGCCACACCCTTGAGCAGGGGCAGGTAGACGACGCAGATCTGGATGACTGCAGCAACATACATAAGCAGGATGAGCTTGAGCAGGGGAAGCAGTACCTGCAGACCGCTGTTGGCTACGGTATAGGCGATGAGCGCGAAGACACCGTAGGGAGCATAGCTCATGACTGCGTGAGTGATCTTGATCATGACATCGTTGGTGACCTCAAAGACCTTGAGCAGGGGGCGTCCCTTTTCACCCAGTGCGGACAGGGCGAAGCCAAAGAAAATGGCGAAAAAGATGATCTGCAGCAGATTGCCATCGGCAAAGGCCTGGGCCGGGTTGAGAGGAACGATGTTCAGCAGGGTGTCCACGGCGCTTGGCGGAGCGATTTCTCTGGCCGTGAGTCCTTCCGTGGCGAGATTCAACCCGACCCCCGGCTGAAAGATGTTGGCCACCAGCAAGCCGATGAATACGGCCATCCCGGTGGTAAATAAATAATAGATGATGGTTTTGACAGATATCCGTCCCAGCTTGCTCAGATCACCCATGGACGCTGCACCGGTGACCAGGGATGCAAAGACCAGGGGAACGACGATCATCCTGATGAGTCGGATGAAGATGTCACCAAAGGGTTTGACCCATGAGGAATCCCAGTTGACGAATTGGAGGAAGAGTCCCAGTAGGATACCCAACCCAAAACCGATACCCATTTTGGCCGGCAGACTCATCTTCTTTGTGGTTGTAGTCATAGAAATACCATCTCCCTTTTCGTTTGGGGTTGATGCCATATTGCCCGATACGACGGACAATCATGGCGTGCTGGTGTTTGGCCGATATGCCGTATTTTCTCCTGATGCCGGAAGGCTCAGTCCGCCTGCCCGGTTCGAGCGGTTTGAACGATTGCCTCGGCAAGAATCTGTGCCGAATCATAGAGATCGACCGGTGAATCGAGCTGCGAGGTGAGGATGGACAGCTCGGTACAGGCCACAAGCAGTGCCTCCGCGCGATGTGCAACGAGCTGTTCGGCCGCCTGTTGCAGAATTTTTACCTCTTCCTGTCCATAGGATCCGGTCTTTATTGTCTTGATCGCGTTCATGACTTCGTCCTGAATCGCAGCAGCGGGCGTGATCAGTCGGACATCGGAGGAGGCGAAGCGATCTGTGTACAGACCAAGATCGAGAACCGCTGTGGATGCCAGCAGTCCCACCGTTTTGATACCGGGGGTCTGCTGTGTCACGGTCGTAACGGTCAGCTCGATCATGTCCAGAACGGGTATGGAGACGGCAGCCTGGACATCCGGGTGGTAATAATGAGCTGTATTACAAGGCATGGCCAAAAAATCCACACCCCATACAGCGAGTTTGCGTGCCATTTCCTGCAGACAGAGAATCGGACTCTCTCCTGTCTTTTCGATCAGGGCCTTGATGCGTGAGGGCACCTTGGGGTTGTTGTCGACCACCATGCGGATATGGTCGATATCATCGCGGGCGGGAGTCGCCTTGATGATCCGGGCCATGAGATCGACCGTGGCTTCCGGACCCATGCCTCCGAGGATTCCAACTGTTTTTTCCGACATTTCGTACCACCTGTATACGACAAAGCCCCAACAGCCGCTGTGGGACCATGCGCGACTGTTGGGGCTCATTGTTATTCGGCAACGTCCTCCATGCCGAGAATGGGATTGATGTAGGCATACAAAGCCGGTGATCCACCGGTATGCACGTAGAGAACCTTTTCACCTTTCTTGAAATAGCCCTTGCGACAGAGATCGATCATCCCGGCCATGGCCTTGCCGGTGTAGACCGGATCGAGGAGAATGCCCTCGGTCTTGGCCATGATGTTCACTGCCTCGACCATTTTTTTGTTGGGCACGGAATACTTGGGACGCCAATAATCTCCGAATGTCACCACGGCATCACGGGGAATTTTCTGGTTGACCCCGACCCGAGCTGCGGTTTCCACGGCCACCTTGTGGACTAGGGGATCCTGGTCTTCGGGATCGCGACTTACCCCGATGCCGACAATGGGAATGTTCATGTTGCATCCCAGAAAGCCGGTCAGCAGGCCGGCATGCGTTCCTGCGGAACCCGATGCCACGCACAGTCTGTCGATATTGAGGCCTTTTTCGAACAACTGGGTCTGAATTTCCTGGGCACAGGAAACATATCCGGTGGCCCCGATGGCATTGGATCCTCCACCGGGAATGATGTAGCCGCGTCTGCCTTCCTTGGCGAGATCGTCAGCAACCTTTTCCATGGCGGATCCCATGTCACTGCCTGCGGCAACGATTTCAATCTTTTCCACCCCCAGAAGTCGAAAGAGGAAATTGTTACCCGATGCGTCAGGATTGTAACTGCCGGGAACCCGTTCTTCCAGAACCAGACGGCATTTCAGTCCTTCCTTGACGGCCGCGGCCAATGTCAGACGGCAATGGTTCGACTGAACGGCCCCGCAGGTAATCAGGGTGTCGGCCTTCTGCTCCAAAGCATCGGCGACCAGGAATTCGAGTTTGCGGGTCTTGTTGCCGCCTGCAGTCAGCCCGAGCAGATCGTCACGCTTGATGTAGATGTCGGGGCCTCCGATGGCCTCGGTGAATCGGGGCAAAAATTCGATGGGAGTCGGTCCTTCGGTGTAGCGGCGTCGAGGAAATTGTGCCAAGTTCATGAGAAAACCTCCTGTGGGTTGGAATTAGAGTTTGCAAATGGCTTCGATTTCGATTCGTGCATTCTTGGGCAGGCCGGCCACCTGAAAGGCAGAGCGGGCTGGTGCCGGATCCGTGAAGTACTGGGCATAGACCTCGTTGACTTGGGCGAAGTCAGCCATATCCGTTAGAAAAACGGTCATCTTCACGGCCTGTTCCAGCCGGGTACCCGCAGCAGTGGCAACGGCTTCGACGTTCTTCAGACATTGATGGCAGAGGGCCTGTATGTCCCCGGTTACAAATTCCCCGGTTGCAGGATCGACCGGGAGCTGTCCGGAAATGAAGAGCAGGTCGTTGGCGATGATGCCCTGGGAATAGGGACCAATGGCGGAAGGGGCTTCTTTGGTAACAACGGATTGCAGGGTTTTGCCTGGCAGCATGAACAAACCTCCGTGGTTGGTTGTGGTGAGCTGATCAACAATCAGATATGATTGAGGTTCTGTTGTGATTGGATCTTTTTGAGATAATTGTAGATGGTGTATTTTGAGACGCCCACGAGCAGGGCGACGTGATCCACTGCTCCCTTGACCTGAAAGGCGCCGGTTTCCTTGAGTTCGCGGACCAGTTCCACCTTTTCGTCGGTGGTCATGGAAGCGGGCTGTTTACCGATGGCCGCAACGGCCTGATCGAAAAGGGCCTCGATCGTCTCGGATATGGAGGTTGAAAAGGTTTCCACTTTTTCCTGGTCCTTTTCCGCAGCCATCGAGGTGAACATCTCAAGGGCATGGATGGCGTTGCAATAATCCGTGGTGTCGAAGTTGATACAAAAGGCGGCAATAACCTCGTTCTGGGTATTGCGAATGAAACTGGTCGTGGATTTCAGGCAGCGGCCGTCGCTGGTCGTGGTCTTGTAATTATATCGGTCCTTGATGGCAGATCCCTCCCGGTGCAGGGTCTTGACCACCAGATCCGTTATGGGACTGCCGATGGTGCGATGCGTGACATCGCCGGCGATATATCTGATGGAATTCTGGGGCTGGGCAAGATCATGGACGACCACCTCGAAATTGCGGGGAAATGTGGCCACAAGAGAGTCGGCGAGTTGGATCAATGTCTTGAAAATCAAATCGTTGGTTGCGTTGTGGGGCATGATGTCTCCTGGAGTGTCGCTGTGATAGTTTCAGCTTATTGCAAGCTGGGTTGGTCATGTCAACTAAAATTTGTGTAAATCTTCAACAAAAATTTTAATACCAGGTAAAAAATTAAAGAGCCAAAAAAGAGCCTTTCGCCTCCATCTGAGATGGAGGCGAAAGGCTCTTTTTTTGGCGATGTACCTGACAGATTAAAAGGTATGTCCGGAAATATGAGTCGTGGCGCACAACCCGGTTTACGAAGGAGATGAAAAATGCGGCGTCTCGTGGTCCGGGGGGGATTGTGTCACTGTGTGGGCTTTTCGGGCGTTGTGCATCCAGAAGAGTATCAGGGCCACGACCGCCCCCAGGGCATCGGCGAGCATGTCTTTCTGCGCATCCCAGGGATCACCCTGGACACCGAGAAAGGCCATGCCCGCGTCAGGGGCCATGATCAGGACGAAGATCCATTCCAGGATCTCGTAGCCTGCAGCCACGAAAAAAATGAAAAACAGGGGAAAAAGCAGCAGAATGGTTCTGGAACGGACCAGCCGGTAGCGGAGAAGCAGCTCGGCAGCTGGATAGGCGTAAAAACCCACGCTGAAATGGGCGATGCGGTCGAAATGGTTTCGGGTAAAGCCGAAGGTGTCGGTGATCAGGCCGAAAGGAACCCGGGCAAAGGTGTAGTGGGCCCCGATGGTGTGCAAAAAGACCAGAACGGCCATGAGCACATAGGCGGTGTCCGAGAATCGATGTTTCCTGAAGGTCATCCCCAGTCCAAGGACAATGAGTACGATGGGAAGATTTTCCGCTATCCAGACGCCCCGATCGTACGGAGCATAGCCGAGAAGGATGAAGACCAGGACATATATTCCCAGAAGAAGATGAGGAATGCCCAGAGGACAATGTTCCGTCAGGGTGGAAAGATTCTTGTCATTTGTGCTCATGGTTACGGCCTACAGGGTGATTGCGGCCCTGATCGTTTCGAAGGGAAGATTCAGAGCAGCGCGCAAGCATTCGCCGCAAGGTGTCTTTGGAAATGCCCAGCTCGCGGCAGGTCTGCATTTTTTTGCCCTTGTTGCGTGCAAGGGCATCCACGACCGCCTTGCATTTGATTTCTTCGAGGGTACGAGGCGGCGGGGGAAATCCCGAAGAGGGAGGAGCTGCCTGGTTGGGCTGGAGATATTCCGGCAGGTGCTCTATCTGGATAAATCCCGAAGAACAGAGGATAAACGCGTATTCGAGGATGTTTTCCAGTTCCCTGATGTTCCCGGGAAACTCGCACCGCATGAGCAATGCAAGGACGTCCTCGGAGACACCCAGGATCTCCTTGTTCTGAAGCAGATTGAGCCGCTGAATGAAATGATCGATGAGCAGGGGAAGATCTTCCAGGCGATCCCGAAGGGGAGGAAGTTCCAATTGGACGACATTCAGCCGATAGTAGAGATCCAGGCGGAACCGCTCTTCCTGAACCAGATCCATGAGATTTTTGTTCGAGGCCGCAATGATCCTGACATCAGCGGTTTCGCTTTTGGTTGCACCGAGAGACTCGTAGGTTTTTTCCTGAAGGACCCTGAGGATCTTGACCTGGATGGGAAGGGGCATATCACCGATTTCATCCAGAAACAGGGTTCCTCCTTCAGCGAGTTTGAACCGTCCGGGCTTGTCTTTTTTGGCGTCGGTAAAGGCACCGGCCTTGTATCCGAACAATTCCGACTCAAGGAGATTTTCCGGTAGAGCCCCGCAATTGACGCTGACAAGGGGTCCGGATTTCCGGTCGCTCAGGTTGTGGATGGCCCGGGCAAAAAGCTCCTTGCCGGTTCCGGATTCTCCGGTCAGAAGGACTGTTGCCGGGTTCTTGGCAATTTGGGGGAGAATGGCGAAGATCTTGGAAACAGCCCGGCTTTTGCCGACAATATCCTCAAAGGTGTACGAGCCGCTTATGGTCCGGCGCATCAGGGCGATGGCGCTCAAATCCCTGAATGTCTCGACGCCTCCGATGATCCTTCCCTCATGGTCGTGCAAAGGGGCTGCGCTGATGCTGACCGGGATCTTTTTGCCGTCGGGGCGGATGATGAAGATCGATTTGTTGGCAATGGGTTTTTGTTTTTCAAGACTGCATTCAAGGGCGCATGCTCCGTCACAGATGCTCGATCTGAATACCTCCCAGCATTTCCTGCCTATGGCATCCTTGGGGGCTATCTGGGTAACCTTGGAAGCTGCCGTGTTGAAGTAGGTGATATTCCATTCCAGATCCACGGTGAAAACCCCGTCACCGATACTGTCTAAAATGGCCTCACACGGCAGTTCCCTTGGAAAATGCATGCATGTTTCCCGATCTCAAAAAAAGGACGATTGCTGTGATGTCTGGAAACATTCAGTCCCTCACGTATGATGACATACGCTTTGGTCCCGGTTTGTCCCTGCATCTTGCACTCGAACCCTTTTGAACAAAACCCTGTTGGAATGAATGTATAACAGCCTATTTCGCTTTTTTCTTGGCTGCAACTTCCTGGCGAAGCCAGTCATACCAGGATTCCATGCCTTCTCCTGTCCGTGCGGACAGACAAAAGACCTGGATATCCTTGTTCAACTGTCTGGCGAACTTGGTTGCCCGTTCCAGACTGAAATCCACGTACGGGAGCAGGTCGATCTTGTTGAGAATCATCACCTTGGATTCCGCGAACATGAGCGGGTATTTCTCCGGCTTGTCGTCGCCTTCAGTGACGCTTAAAATGGTCACCTTGTAGTCTTCTCCCACTTCGAATTCGGCCGGGCAGACGAGGTTGCCGACATTTTCCACGAACAGGATATCTGTATCGTCGAGCTTCATCTGATTACATGCCTGCAAGACCATGGAGCTGTCCAGATGACAGCCGCCGTCCGTGTTGATCTGCAGGGCCTGGGCCCCGGTTGCGGCAACCCGCTTGGCATCATTGGAGGTCATGACATCACCTTCAATGACCGCCATCATGAACTCTTTTTTAAGGTCGGTGAGTGTCCTTTCAAGAAGCGTGGTTTTACCCGATCCAGGTGAGCTCATGAGATTGAGCGTCAGAATGTGCATCTGCCGGAACATGTTTCGTAATTGTTCGGAAATGCGATCGTTGGCTTCTAGAATGTTTCTGATGACGGGTATTTCCATGAAAATGATCTCCTTGCCTTGATAATCTGAAAAAAGATGATGATTCGTGAGTTGGATGACGGCCGGCTTGAGACACGTGATTCATCTCACAGTAACCGTCTCCGAAAGGTACAATCTGTATGGTTATTCAGCCTCGATGCTATCTATATACAACTCTCTGCCGCTGAGGATCTCGTGCCCAAACTCCGTGCCGCATTCGGGACAGGTCATGAGGTAGATATCATCCTCAACCGGCGAAAATTCGCATTTGCAGTCCCGGCAACGAACTCTGGTCGGGATTTCTTTCATTTCCAGATTGACCCCTTCCATAGGTGTGTCCACGGTCAGTGCCTTGAAGGCCATGTCCAACGCCTCGGGTACCACGGACGCCATCTGCCCGTGAACGATTTTGATGGATAACAACTTGGTTACATTGTTCTTGGCCATCTCTTCCTTGATAATGCCCAACAACCCTTCGGCAATAGAAAGTTCATGCATGACAGACTCCGTGGATGAAATTGATAAACAGGGCAGGGATAGTTATTTTTTGCCTGAGAAACAAGCCTTTTTTGCCCGGAAACCCTTATACACCTTTTGAAGGCGCATTCTTTGACTGTATGATAGGTTCGTAAGTTTCAAATGAGAACGCCGTGAAGTTTGGCCTTGCAAACGGGACATCTGCCATCGGTGATTGAATTGGCAACAATGCCGAAACCCGACCTCTCCACGCAAAGGGCCCCGCACTCGGGGCAATAGGTATTTTCATCGCCGCCACCCGGAATGTTTCCTTCATAAACATAGACCAGCCCTTTGGAACGACCGATATCCCTGGCTTTTTGGAGCGTGGCGGTCGGGGTGGGCGCGATATCGCTCATCAGATAGGCGGGATAAAATCTGGTTACGTGCCAGGGGATATACGGATCCACAGAGACGATGAAATCGGCAATCTGTTCCAGTTCCTTGTCGCTGTCGTTGTAGCCCGGGATGATCAGAGTGGTCACCTCTGTCCAGATTCCCAGCTCACGCATGGTGCTGACTGTTTCCAAAACCGGGGCAAGCCTTGCCTTGCACACGTCCAGATAAAAAGATTCTGAAAACCCCTTGATATCGATATTGATGGCATCAAGGAACGGAGCGATATACTCGGCTGCCTCTCGGGTCATGTATCCGTTGCTGACAAAAACGTTGCCGAGCCCCTGTTTGGCGGCCAACTCCGCGGTGTCATGGGCAAATTCCATGAATACGGTCGGTTCATTGTAGGTATAGGCGATGGATGCGCATCCGGACTCAAGGGCCCTGTCCACAATTTGCCTGGGGGTGCGAGAATGGCCGATGATCGCCCCTTCATGTTCCTGGGGATATTGGGAAATGTCTGCGTTCTGGCAGTGTTTGCAATGAAAATTACATCCCACGGTTCCGATGGAAAAGGCCTTTGTGCCGGGCAGGTAATGGAAAAGCGGTTTTTTTTCAATGGGATCGACATGTTCGGCAATGATTTTCCCGTAGACAAGGGACATGAGCTTGCCGTCCCGGTTTTCCCGCACCCCGCAAATCCCGCGATGAGTATCCTTGATAACACATCTGTGGGCACACAACCCGCATCGGACCTTGTTTTCTTCTTTTTTTTCGTAAAGTACGGCTTCCTGCATGATGACCTCCATGCCGAACAGTCACGGCAAAATGGTGAAGGGTTTTTAAACGGGATTCAACATATCCGTATCTTCATTCTTGTGTCCAGTCTGATCTGAAAATCGATTTTGGCCCCTATCTCAATCCCGGTATCTTCCAGAGTGTTGTGGAATAAATGTCCTGACGATACGAGCCCATTTTTTTGATAAAAAAAGGTCCTTCAGGGAATCTACCCTGAAGGACCTTGTTGGTAAGGAGATCCTCGATCACCTAGTTTGTGTCAAATGCGATGTATCCGACATTTTCATGGAGGTGATCCATTTCGTGATCTGCAGATTGTTCCTCCTCGATCATCATCTCGACCTGGTGGGGTGTGAGTTGATCGTAGCGTACGGTGCAGGGGTTGTCCCCTCGTGCTGTCTGCATGGTTGTGACAAGGGCCGGTGTCTGATCAAACGACGAATCAAAGAGAAAGGGGGAGAAGGTACTGTCGATGGTACTGCCCGTAGTTCCCACTTCAAAGGTCTTCTGATCAATGATCCCGGATGATGGTTCCCATGCGATGTAGGAGACGGTTTCTGGTGCATGTTGCTGATCACTCTTTTCCTGTTCCTGGATGCTGGTTTCAAACCCGGTTGTGGAGATGTTCTGGATTCTCGTGGCAGCAGAGGCCTCGTCATTCGTTGATGTAATACCTGCAAGGACAACGGGAACCGTGGACAGGGAATTATCAAAGGCAACGCTGATGAACTCATTGCTGACCTGAATGTCCGTGCTTCCCGCGCTGATCATCGTACCATCCTGTAAGACATGGGTGCCGCGCTCGGCCACAATGTATCCCAGGGTTTCGACCTTGTGCCTGCCATCGAGATAATCCCATTCCTGGACCCTGATCTCACACCCCTGGGGTGAGAGATTTCGGATTCTGATTACGGAGGGATGGTCACCTACAAAGGATACGCCTGAAGCGACGACAACAGGATCTGTATAGGTCTTGGCAAAGCGGATTGATGTCCATGTATGATCAGCAGAAACTTCGCCCAGTTCCAGGTTCATGGTCTGAGGGTCACTGGTCCCTTCGTCAGGATTGGTCGGATCTGCAGGTGTTTCTTCATCATTTTCGTCTGCACCCTGATCCGGTGATTCCAGGCTGACCGAACCTGCGCTAAAGGCCATGTACCCGACATATTCGCCGTAATGGTCCATTTCGCTGTCTTTGGATTGTTCTTCATGGACCAGAAGTTCAAAGGAGACGTTGGTTTTTTCCGTATATCTGAGCGTTGCCGGGTTGCTGCCGATGCAGGTCTGCATATCCGCTACAAGAACCGGGGGGACGGTGAATGCGGTATCCATATACTGGGTTTGAAACCCGTCTCCAAAGAGATTGTAGGAATTCTTGACCTCAAAGGAAATGTCTCCGCATGTTCCCTGTGATTCTTCCCAGGCTATATACATGACGGTTTCGGTTTGATGGATCTGGTCGGCATTTTCTTCTTCCTGCATCATGTATTCGAATCCGACACTGGTGACATTATCCATTCTTCCGGTGACAGCTGCACCGTCTGCAACGCTGACAATGCTTGTGGCAACGACAGGGGTGGAGGAGAGTTCCGTACCAAATCTCACCGGCTTGAGGGATGTGGTTTCACTGGTTGTAAAG
The DNA here is from genome assembly GCF_053851535.1 of Desulfoplanes sp. PS50. NCBI lineage: Bacteria > Pseudomonadati > Thermodesulfobacteriota > Desulfovibrionia > Desulfovibrionales > Desulfoplanaceae > Desulfoplanes > Desulfoplanes sp. PS50. The sequence continues at coordinate 44,266 of NZ_JBSPZA010000009.1, forward strand.
CTGTCGGCAAGAACGGTGGAGCCATCAGCAAGAACATGGGAGCCGCGTTCGAGCACCAGGTAGCCGATCTGTTCGCTTTTGTGAACGCCATCAAGATAATCCCACTCCTGGACACGGATTTCAAATCCCGAGGAATCCACGTTGCGCACACGCACGACAGAAGGATGGTCTCCTGCAAAACCCAGGATGTTGGCAATGACGATGGGGTCGGAAAAATTCCGGCTCAATTGAATCCTGGTCCAGTTGTGGTCCACGTCAATTTCCCCGGTTTCCATCGTGAAACTGCCTGCCGGGATCGGATCGGGCGTCGGTTCCGGGTCCGGAGTCTGGGCAACCGGGACCGTGTAGCTCACTTCTTGTGAATACGTACTTTCATTTCCATAGAGATCATACGCGGTAGCGGCGAAGAAATAGGTCTCTCCTTCGCCCAGATCATCGATGACGTAGCGGGTGATATTGCCGACATCATCGATGCTTTGATAATCACGGCTTTGGGTACCGTAGTGAACACGATACCCGGCCAGTGTTTCCTCGCTGTTGGGAGTCCAACTGAGCGTAATTGTAGCTGCACTGACTGACATTGATTGTAATACACAGAACATCCAGAAAAAGATGAGAATCAGGGGTGTTGTACGACGTGATGACATGACTGCCTCCTAAAATGATGTTTGCCCGGGAGATGCAGCTGGTCATTGTACACCTGATCTGCCCTGGCAGCTCCACTGCCTTGTTCGTGATGAATGTAGGCGGTAGCTTTGCGTCCCAATCTTTCGAATGGTTTGCCCTTTCTGGGTCCCCTAAAGCAAAGCCTGGACCAAATGTGGTACGGGATTGAATGACAGAGATGATTTGTGGTATATTATACTGATATATAATATTTTTTTTAAAATTTTCACCCATGGGTAATTGAGTCGATGAACCGGATTTCGAATCAGAATTACGAGGGCGGGTTACCAAGGCGTAACGCTGCATGTAAGTGGAGAGGGGGTTGGATTATTTTTAGCCTGATTTTTGCAACAGCCCTGTGATGTGAGCCATTCGTTTACAAACAATGTTCGGTATGATTCAGCAACCGATTGGGAGCTCAGCTCAAGCGAGGGATAATGGGGAGCGTATTGGTGATAGATCCCGCAGGTCAGCAGGAAGCGTTTTTGCGACAGGGGCTGGAAAGAGAACATGCGATCGATTACCCCGGATCCATGGATGCCTGTACGAAAGTCTTGAAAACCCATGGGTACGAGGTGGTGATTATCTGTTTTCAGGATCGTCAGCAGCCTGATATCGAGATGCTTGTAAAGACCCGTGGACTGATCCCACATACGCCGATCATTGTTCTCGGCACGCGGCTCGAACCGGATATCATTGTTGCCGCTGTCAAGGAGGGGGCCTTTGATTTTGTGGTTGTACCCACGTCCGGGGAAAAAATCAGGCTGGTTGTGACCCGGGCCCTGGAACACAGAAAACTCAAGGATGAAATCGATTACCTCAGACATGATCAGGGATTTATATATGATTTCAATAAGATAATTGCAAAAAGTCCGAACATGCGCAGTGTAATGACCACACTCAAGAAATTTGCAGTAACCGACGCGACCATCCTCATGACCGGAGAAACCGGAACCGGAAAAAGTTTTCTGTCAGGTTCCGTGCATTTCAACAGTATAAGAAGAAAGAACTCGTTTATCACCATCAATTGTGCCAACATCCCGGAAACCCTGCTTGAAAGCGAATTGTTCGGCCATGAAAAAGGAGCCTTTACCGGGGCCGACAAGATGCGTGTGGGCAGACTGGAACAGGGAAACGGGGGTACGGTTTTTCTGGACGAAATCGGTGAAATGGATCCAGCACTCCAGGCCAAGTTTTTACGGGTACTCGAAGAGAAACGTTTCGAGCGATTGGGGGGAAACAGAACCTTCAGTTCGGATGTCCGGATTATTGCTGCCACGAATCGTGATCTCGAAGAATTGATCCACATGGGAAGTTTTCGTCAGGATCTGTATTACCGACTCAATGTGTTACGGATTCATCTTCCCCCCCTGCGGGACCGCACAGAGTGCATTATCCCGCTTTCTGAATTCATGCTCGAGAAAATTGTTCGTGATCTGAAAAAAAAGATTTTCGGATTTTCACCCGCAGTCATGGATGCCTTTATGGGATATTCGTGGCCCGGTAATCTCAGGCAGCTCAAAAACGTCATCGAACGGGCCGCCATTCTGGAGGATTCCGAGCATATCCGGATGGAAAACATCGCGCTTTCGGAAAGTTCTCCTGTGCCGATGCGCCAATCCTTTCCCTCGGTTTCTCCCGGTGACAAGCCGGAAAACTTCTCTTTGGTTCATCAGGAACGTGAAATGATCCTCCAAGCGCTTCGCGAAAACAATTGGGTGCAAAAAAATGCGGCAAGAAGTCTGGGGGTCAGTCCCCGGGCCCTCAATTACAAGATCAAGAAATTCGGCATTACCCATCAGGGGTGGCGTATCCACCGCTGATTCAATGATGGAAGGTTCTCAATACGTTCTGAAGAAGATGATTCCGGCGATGGCCATGACAAACATGCAGGCAGAACCCATACACCATTGCCAGCCTGTGGGATGGGAGAGATGCGTTTGAGGGGGGGGGAGAGTTTCAGAGGGGAGTGCAGACGTGGTGGGTCGTGGTGGGCGATGTGTGATTTCCGGTTGGTTTGTAATATTCAGCAATTCCCGTTTGAGAATCAGATAGCTTTCCTTGACCTTGAGATATTTGGCCTCGGCCATGTCGGTTCTCGAGCGTTCCTGGACGATTTGCTCTTTCAGGGAGGTGATCAGACTGTCCTTGAAAGATGTCGCCCTGTCTTCAAGTTCGCGAATCTGCCATTGAATCTGAAGAGAAAGTTTTTCCACCTGCTCTTCAAGGGTGTTCAGGCGATGTGTCCCTGCCGGATCTACCTGGATGTCCCTGCCGGATTGTTCTTCTGGTTGACCCTTTGGGGCGGCGACACCGATACCTCCCTTATCGGCTACAACCTGTTCGATAATCGACGCTTCGATGCGTGTGAGTTCATCGGCAAAGCCATAGACCAGTGCTGCATCGCAAAGAAGGTTGATGGATCGGGGCACACCTGCCGAGTATTCATGGATTATGTCCATGGATTCAGGGGTGAATAATTCCGGATCTCCATCGGCTTTGTGAAGTCTGAACTCAATGTATTGGACAGTTTCCTCCCGAGAGAGGGGCCCCAAATGATAGTTGACGGCAATACGTTGAGTTAATTGAGCCAGTTCCGGACTTTTGATTTTCACCTTGAGTTCGGGTTGTCCGACAAGCATGACCTGCACGAGCATCTGGGACTCGCTCTGAAGGTTGGAGAGCATGCGAACTTCTTCGAGAACTTCCCTTGACAGGTTCTGGGCCTCGTCAATGATGATGATGACCTTGCGGTTCTCCATGTACCGGGCAATGAGAAAATCATTCAGTATATCGAGATTTTTTGATTTATTGTCCGATTCAGCTTGCAGCTCGAATTCCGAGAGGATCATCTCGATGAGCTGGCTGGGCGAGATCTGGGTGTTGAAAATGACCGCCACTTCCATGTTTGTCCCGATTTGACGGAGGATATGACGGATGAGGGTGGTCTTGCCCGTACCGATGTCTCCGGTGAGCAGGATGAATCCAAGATTCTCTGAAATGCCGTATTGCAGATAAGTCAGGGCCAGCTGATGCTTGGACGTCATGTACAGACAGTCCGGATTGGGGACGATGGAAAACGGTTTGGAGCTGAATCCGTAGAATTCTGTATACATATGAGTTTCCGTCAGTCTAAGATGCCTTGTTCATGACCAGACCGACAAGTTCTTTTCCGTTGAGCATTTCCATGGCTTTCTGGATTTTGTTTTTCGGGGCCCTGCCTTCCTCGACTACCAGAATGATGGCGTCGACATAGGAAGAAAAAATAAGGGCGTCGGGATTGTCCACCAGAGGGGGGCAGTCGAAAATGACATACCTGTCCGAATATCTGTTCTTGAGTTCCCGTACCAGAGATTGCATTTTCGGAGTACTGAGCAGTTCCGTGGATTCAGTGGTACAACGACCGGCCGGAAGCACGACAATATCTTTCATGTCTTCAGGGTGGACCAGAACCGTGTTCAAAGGATGATCGCCGATCAGATAATCCGTGAGACCGATTTGTTCCTTAAGCCCCAGATAGGTGCTGATGTCAGGGTTTCGAAGGTCGAGATCCACGAGCAGAGATGTTTGCTGAGCATGTCGGGCAATACTTATGGCCAGGTTGATGGCTGTGGTGGTTTTGCCTTCTCGCGGGGTTGAACTGGTGACCATCAGGGTATTCAGGCCTCTTTTTTTTGTCCGAGCCATCACCTGGGTACGGAGGAGACCGTAATAATCGATGACCTCGGTGTCCTGGATGGCGGTCATGACCCTGAACTTTTCTAGATCCCGCGGGCAGATGGAACTCACCCGGGTGTGCGTGTAAACAATGGGTTCGTTCTGCGCGGGTTTTTCTTCCCGTTCAAAAAAAGATGGCTGCGAAATCTCACGGGAGAATTGGCTGCTTTTTGCTTTTTCCAGGGCTTTTGCGATTTTGCTCATGGCGGACTCGTTGGTTGAGGATGGGTGTTCTCCCCGGGGAGATGTTGGATATGCATGTAAAAAATTTCAAATAATTGAGAAATTACAAGGTGTTGGTAAACGCTTCCCCCGTTTCTTCAATTTTGTGCATGAGTACCTTACTCGTGAAAGTCTGTCATAAAAAACAAGAAAATTTTATAACCGCCTGAACGTAAAACGTAAAACCAAAAACCTAAAACTGCGGCTTGGCCGCATTAGAACATGATGGACACTTTCCGGCTCAATTCGACCCACAAGACATCAAGCGGACGATAGAAAAAGTGGACGGAAACGACACCGATGACCAGGAGCATGACCACGCTTGAGGGGATCGCTATCAATCTCATTTTCTTGAGCATTTTTTCCCGGGCCGTGGTGATCATGGGAATGACTGCTATGACCGGTTGGCCGGCCAGCTTGGCCAGCTCCTGGGGGTCGTGGACAACAAGATCCATGTTTTCAGCCATGGCGACCATGCCCATTCCGCTGCCCAGCGCCAGGGCGCACCCCAAAAAGAGGATGCCCAGGCGATTGGGGCTGGCAGGTTGTTCAGGGATGAATGGCGGTGAGATGATGGTCATTTTTTCCGCCATCTGATCTTCTTCGAGCATGAGGGCCTGTTCAGCAACCATGAGGCGTTCCGAAGTGGTTTCAAATTGTTGCTGGGCATTGGTGTAGCCCCGGATGAGTGATTTGTATTCCTGCTCGATTTTGGGGGTGTTTTCAATGCGTTTTACATATTGAGCGTAGTTTTTTTTCAAGGCCCCAAGTTCTTTTTTTCCCTCCCTGATGTCGATGTCTGTCTGCTGAATCTGATGGCGGATATTGATATAAACCGGGTTGTTGGGGTGAACCCGAGCTTTGGTCGCAGATGAACCAGGTTCCTGGTGATTGGCCATTTTGAGCTCAAGGGTTTCAATTTTTTTATTCAGGGCGATCAGGTCCGGATGCAGGTCTGAATATCGTTTTTTGAGAATCGTTTTCTGTGTCGTGAGTTCGTTGCGTTCTGCCTGGAGGTCCGCCATGCTCTCAAAGCCGATTGAACCCTTTTCAAGGGCCTCTATCTTGTTTTTGAGCATGAGCATGTCCGGATGCTGTTCTGACAGGGTCGCCTTGAGAGCTGTATAGCGTCGTTTGAGTGTTTCGAGGTCCGTGTCCGAAGCCTCGTCAAAGGTGTAGGGAGGAATGGTCGTCAATTGGCTTTCGAGCAACGCTTTGTGGCCGGTGAGTCTGCGCAGTTCGCTCGCCTTGAGTTCTATTTGCTGGGAAAGTCGTTCCATTGTGTTGCGATTGCTCTGAAGCATTTCCGGAAGTTCTGTGGGGTGGTTGTTTTTGAACATGGCCATGGCGGTTTCCTTGTCTATAATCTCCTGCCTGAGAGATTTTTGCTGCCTGGTCAGGAAATCGACCGTGGTTTGAGCCTTGGCCTCTCTGTCATGAAGGTTGGCTTCCAGAAATATGGATGTCAGTTCGTTGGTAACCTTGGCAACGGTGGTAGGGTCCTTGCCCTCGAATCCGACCTCAAAGGCCGTTATGGCAACCTGATCTTTTTTGTTGCCCCATTTGGTTGTAATGGGGGTCAATTCGATCTCCTGACGCAGTTTTTCTACAAGTTCCTGATTGGTATGGTTGTCACGGATATCCCTGTACAAATCATACTTCGTGATGATTCGGGAGAGGTTTGGAACACTGAGCACCCGTTGTGACAGGGAGTGGAGTCTGGCCTCCACGAGTCCGGTGATCGTGGTCCGCACAAGATCCTCGGGAACAACCTGTGTTTCAATGAGAATGGTTGCCTTTGATTTGTACTTGGGAGGAATGATGAATGCCGTGACTACGGAAATGATGAGAACTGAAATCATCGGGATCACAAAATACCATTTTCTTCGAACAAGAATTTTTTTAAAATTTTTCATGTTGTCCATAATGTGTTCACCATTGATTTCAGAATGATCGATTGGGGAAAATTAATTTTCGTACGGAAACATCATTGTATACATGATATATATCTGGTTACGAGTTATGTTTTGGTTTTCGTCTCGGTCCATATATACACCATAATTATACCCTGTTTTGATAAAGGAATTCTCGAAAACTTCATACTGCAAGTATGGTTCCATGCTATAATATGTATATTTTTCCTCGTCATCATCGTCACTGTCCGTCTGATCGGAATAGACATAAACCCCCTGGAAGCCGCAGCGCCATCGTTCACTTAGAAGATATTCGGCCATGGCATGGACTTTGTCCCGTTTCAGATCATACCCCCGTGCCCCGGATGTAATATCCTTTTTGTACCCTCCAGCCACTTTCCAGGTTTCTCCCTTCCAGGTCACGTCAAGACCCAGAGTCCCGCTTTCATCAAATGTTGTCTGGTCCCCAGTGCCGATAAATACATCAACGATGAGCCGCTCGCTTATGGTATGGTTGATACCTGCTGAGACATTGATCGATCTGGATGTATCGCTGTCGTCATTGACTTCGTTTTCGTAAAATTGATTGCCGGAAACACTGAATCTCACGGTGGTGCGTTCGGACAAGCGATACCGGGTCAGTGCCGAAAGTTTGTATTGATCTTCGTGATTCTTGCCCCCTTCCTTGTCATAGGACCGCAGATCGGCACTCGCGGTCACTCCCAGGCTCAGCAGTTCCGTCAATTTTCGTTCAACGCTTGCTCCAAAGCTGTGCGTCCTGCTGTCGCTGTAGGTGTCGTCGTGGCTATATCCCTGATAATCGGATTCGTTGATTCTATAGCTCAGACGCATCTCGGTGAGTTCGTCGAGATCATAGGTGCAAAAGGGGGAGACAGTATAGAGAATTCGATCTGCAGCGTGAAGGTTTTCCCCGGTCTCTTCAAATGAGCGTTTGGAATTACTGTCATAGGTAAAATTGGATTTCATGCCCAGAGAAAACCGATCCGTAGCATTATGGGATAGATCGAGCAGATAGTCCTGATCGAATCCGTCATAGGAACTTTCCTTCGAGTACCATGAATAATCGACAACTCCCGTGAAGTGCGCCTTGGATCTTTCCGTGGTCGCATCATATATCATCCCGGGAATTATTGAATGCACAAAATCTTCATCTTCGGTATATCCCACTTTGCTGTCATACGTTTCTTTTACGCTGATAGATGGTATTATCTTGTTTTTGAAAGCAAATGATGGATATACATTTAGTAAAGTAGCTGTAATTGTGACCAGTACATAAGAGAATATTGTTTTTTTCATACCTGGCACCTTGTCACTACGTGATTATATTTCATTAAAGGCTGTGACATCTTCCGCAAAATGAATTGTCACAGCCTTTATATGCTATTATGGGACAACAACGGTATCTCCCGGTTCGAGGATGATATTTTTTTCCAACTCCCTGCCCTGAGTGATCTTGTCATAATCTACGAAGATGGCGATCTGTTTCCCGGATGATTTTCTGAGTACATGGATTTCATCACCTGCTGCAAAAGGGGTCAATCCACCCGCCAGGGCAATAAGCTGGACAACCGACAGGGGGGAGCCCTCCATGGTGAACGTACCCTGTTTGTTGACCTTGCCCACGATATATACCTTGGGGCTTTTGATCTGTTCCATGATCACGCTTACGGGAGCGTCTGGAACAAATTTTTTGATTTTTTCCTGAACCATGTCCCGGACTTCATTCACTGTATGTCCACTGGCCTGGATGTCGCCGATGAGAGGAAAGGAAAACGTGCCGTCCGGCATGATCATGACCGTTCTGCTCAGGGTTTCATCCCTCCAGACAGAGATTTCCAGGACATCCTCCGGTCCCAGAACGAATCGGGGCAGAGGCGTGGTCAGTCCGTTTTGAGGGAGGGCAAGAAGCAGCAGGCAGAGCAGGGGGAAAAGGAATCGGAGGGTGGACATGGGAAACTCCTTGTATTCCAAAGGTGGATACGGATGTGTCTTGTTGTCTTTGTCATCAAAAATTGCCTTCAAATCCTACAGGCATCTCGATAACTGATGATAAAAACACGTCAACACGGACTTTTTCGATTAAAAGACTATCTATGATAGACAAACTTCGTGTCAGCAAGGAACATACCTATATGCAGTTCATCTTTTTTGTGGATGGTGAAAATTCGGTTTTTTTGCGGGAAGTCCTTTATCTCTGTACGTTAAAAGGCATAGTGGTTTGTGGAAAATAGGCTACTGAACATACGCGCTCATGATAGTTGGTCTCTATACAGGGAGTTCTGTCTAACAAACCCGGAAACAGGGGCTCATGGTTGGTGGTATGATTCATGCTTTAGTTAAGGATTGTGATAATAGTAAACATGGATCATATGTATGGGTGATGTGGATCGTTTCATTAACCTCAGAGAACCATTCCCTTTTTATGTCACGACTCCTTATTGTAGATGATGATCAGGAATTTTTGAACGCACTTGGGCGTGTGCTCAACCATATGGGTGAGCATCATGTTGGGATGCGGTCCCTTTCAGAGGGGATGGATGAGGTCTTGGCGAATGCCTATGATCTCGTTTTATTGGATGTGATCCTTCCGGACGGTAACGGGCTCGAGGCGATTAAGCATTTCCAGATGGCACCCTCTTCTCCGGAGGTTGTCGTTGTAACACAATATGGAGATGGAGAAGGGGCCGAACTGGCACTTCGCAACGGGGCCTGGGATTATATTGAAAAGCCTATCTCCATGACCACATTGCGTAATATCCTGAAGCGTTCGCTCGATTACAGGGGAAAGAAAAGGGAGTTTCTCAATCACAAGACCGTTCGTCGCGATAAGATCATCGGAACAAGTCGCCAGCTTCTTTCTTCACTGGAAAAATTGGCCAGAGCTTCCCGGAGCAAAGGAAACGTCATCATAACCGGGGAAACCGGTACCGGAAAGGAGCTTTTTGCACGGGCCATTCACGAAAACAGCGACCGCAGGGAAGGACGGATGGTCGTCGTGGACTGTACGAATCTGCCCAGAGAGTTGCGGGAGTCACTTCTGTTCGGACACGTCAAGGGAGCCTTTACAGGTGCCCACGAGACAAAAGTCGGATTGTTCAAGAACGCCGACGGAGGGACCATTTTTTTGGACGAAGTCGCTGAGCTCGCCCTGGCCCTTCAGAAATCCATGCTCCGGGTTTTGCAGGAAGGACGGTTTCGTCCGGTTGGATCCAGTGTCGAGGTCTCGAGCAGTTTCAGAGTCATCGCCGCCACCAATCAGGATTTGCAGAAGATGGTCGAAGAGGGGGCGTTTCGGAAAGATCTGTATTACCGACTCAATGCGCATTGTCTGCATCTGCATCCCCTGCGGGAACGCAAGGACGACATCCCCGTGCTGACCGGCCATTATGTTGAAGAGATCTGCGATGAGTATGAAATCCCCGCAAAAACGGTTTCCCGTGAATTGCTGCGTGTCCTGTGCCGGTATGTATGGCCGGGCAACGTGCGCGAACTGGTCAACACGCTGTATGCGGCTATTGACAATGCATTGAATGAAAAAATTCTCTATCCGCACCATCTTCCTCTTGATGTGCGGGTAGCCGTGGCCAAGTCCTCTTTTTCCGGCAAGGGCAATGGCCATTGCCTCCAGGAAAAAGAGGATGACGTCACCAACCCACATGCCTATCTACCGGATCTGGAGCCGGAAAATCTGCCCACGCTCAAGGAAGTGCGCAACAAGACCGTCTCAACGCTTGAAATTTCCTATCTGAGTGCCCTTGCCAGGGTTTCATCCGGCAACGTCACCAAGGCCTGCAGCATTTCCGGACTCTCCCGTGCCCGTCTGTACGAGCTTTTCAAGAAGCATGACCTCAATATCCGTCATGGCAGGGCTTTCATGTAGGATACCCGGTGGCGGGCGGAGAAAGATACGTGCCTTTTGCCCGGAAACGTGAACGGGAGACCGGGTTATCCCGGCCTCCCGTTCACGTTGAATCTTTGTATCCTCCATGAAACAATGTGCCACTCGCTTACCGCCTGAATCGCTTTATCCCGAAAAGTCCGACACAACCTGCTCCGAGAAGCCAGATGCCTGCTGGAAGGGGCGTTACCTGTGTGTCTGTATCGGGCACCAGAACCCATGCGTACTCGTCCTGTCCGGCATTGCCGTTTCCAATGACTGCCGATGTATCCATGCCGAATCCCGAGTTGTACGCATAGCCCGTTTGAGCGCCTTTGGCATAGAAATCTCCCCACATGGGGGATTTGTCCGTGACAATGGTCCAGGAGGACTGATTTTCAAACTTGAGTCCGTAGATATCTCCGGGAATACCGGGATTGCTCCCTCTCTGGGCGTGGGCATTGTATGTGGTGGGACTGCAGCCTGCACAGGAACTTGAACCGGGTCCCAGATTACCGCCCTCATCGATGGGGTCTCCTGAAAAACTCGAAGAGACCTCAAGGATCGCGTGGCTGATGTCCGGTTTGGATCCTGTGAACGTATAGGCATACTCCCAGAGTTGTATCTGATCATCGAAACTGACCGTCCATGAGAGCGTGGTCGGAGAAGGGGAGCCGTTGGGAGTTTTCCAGTCGGAGACAAGTTCTCCCAGCGTCGAGAACAGGTGACCGCTGTACATTGTCGATGCCCCGGCGGGAAGACAAAGGGCCAGCATCAGAACGGGGACAAGAAGCAACGAGCTAAAAGAACATGTTTTCATGGAGACCTCCATTGTGGTGACGGATCATGGGCATATCGGATGATAGGAAGATAGATCCCCTGGCATCAGAAAATGGTTTCTAAAGATCACAGGGATCAAACCACCATTGTCGTAGTATCCGTTTGGATTATGAAAACTATGTGCCAAGTATAAAAACTTTTAAAATCAGTGTATTGGTTGTGAACTCTCCGCCGGATCCAGATTTTCCGGAAATCCCTCTCCCGGGTTCGGGTTTGACCATCGGCCGGATAGGAGGCACAAGTGGTCGGCAGCATGTGTCAATCAACCGGACGATCAGGGGATGAGGGCTTTGGTTTCAGATGAAATAGCAGTGATTGGACCGACCCGATTTCACGGCGAACCAGCCAGGGGATGTTCCGGCTTTTGCAGACGCTGTGGTCAGGAGCACGCGCTGGGTCCAGGGAGAGCCCGGGAGCATTGCCGCGAACTCATGCGCATGCTTAAGCGAGAGGGGCGGATTGACTGGATCCTTCCCCCTGACAAAGCGGACCCGCGTTTTAGGACGGAGTATCTTTTTGGTCCGGCCCGAGGACAGATGTTCGGCATCATGGAGTATGTGGATGCCCGGGGAACTCCCGGTATTGCCAGGGCTTTTTCCGGTCAGTATAATGGTATATGGCATGTGGAAGGATGGGTCGATCCCCTGGTCGATACCATGGCCATGGATCGGATCTGTCAGCCGGTGGAACGCAGGATCAAGGCATTGGGAAGACGGATTGCCGGGCTTGCAGAGAGTTCCTTGCTGTACAGGGAGCTGGTACGGGAGCGAAGATCGCTTTCTCGCAATCTCATGCAGGAGATTCACGGATTGTACACCCTCTCCAATTTTCGTGGAGAAACCCGTTCGCTGCAGGACGTTTTTCTTGGTTCCGGGAACATGCCGACCGGGACGGGTGACTGCTGTGCCCCCAAATTGCTCAACCATGCCGTGAAAAACAGACTCACCCCCCTGGGGATTGCCGAATTCTACTGGGGGCGTACAAATCGTTCGGCAAGCAGGCTGCATGGTCGGTTCTATCCGGCATGTGCTGAAAAATGTCGGCCCATTCTGGGGTTCATGCTTTGCGGCCTTTCTGGAACCTGATCGGGTTCACAACAAGAGAAGATGATGAAATTTGAAGAACTGGGACTTGTCCCGGAATTGATACACGCTTTGAGGCAGGAAGAGATTGCCGAGCCGACCCCCATCCAGGAGAAGGCTATTCCTGTCCTTGTGGAGGGGAAAGATGCCTATGTCAGCTCGGCCACAGGTTCAGGAAAGACCCTGGCCTATCTGCTTCCCATATTTCAGGAAATCGATACCACGCAGAAATCTGTACAGGCCATGGTTGTTGCCCCGACCCATGAGCTGGCCATGCAGATTTTCAATCAGGCCAGGGATCTGTCCGAACATTCAGGTATGGGTGTGCGTACCCAGGTTGTGATAGGCGGTATTGCGGTCAATCGTCAGCTCGAAGGGCTCAAGAAAAAGCCGCATCTGATCGTGGGATCGGCGGGCAGGATGCTGCATCTGATCGCTTTGAAGAAAATCAATCCCCATACAGTGACAACAGTTGTTGTGGATGAAGTGGACAGGCTGCTCTGCGGTGACACTGCCGGAAATGTCCTGGACTTGATTGCCAAGACCTCCCGCAACAGACGACTCGTTTTTGTTTCTGCCACGGTTCAGCCGGCAAGTCTGCGGGAAGTGAAAGATTTGGCTCCGTCCGTGGTCAAGGTCCATGTGGACGCCAATCAGGTCAGCCCGACCATTGAGCACCAATATATCGTTTGCGAAGAACGGGATAAGCCTGATATTCTGCGAAAACTCATGCACGCCCTGGAACCCGAACGGGCCATTGCCTTTGTGCATAAAAATCGGACTGCAGAAATCATTGCCGAAAAACTCATCCATCACAATCTCCCGGTTGCCGATATCCACGGGGCTCACGACAAACTCAGCCGTAAACAGGGACTCGACAATCTGCGGACCGGCAAGGTTCGACTGCTCCTTGCCTCGGACATTGCTGCCCGAGGATTGGACATCAAGGATGTGTCACACATTTTCAATGTGGATATTCCTTCAAACAGCAAGGATTATCTGCACCGGGTCGGCAGAACCGGGCGTGCCGGGGCCTCGGGGACAGCCCTTTCCCTGGTCACCCCCAAGGAACTCAGAATCGTCGAACGGATCCAGCAGGAACTGGGTGTCGTCATGCAAGCGGTCCGTTTGTTCAAGGGCCAGGTAGTAGCTGAAACCAATCAGGATAGCAGGTAGAAGAACCTGCTGATTCATTCTCGGGAGGTAACTATTCAGGTGCATTTCCCGGGAATCAGAATTGTAAATTTTAGAAATTTAAGAGATTTAAGAAATTACAGGCGGTTAGCGTGCAGGTCCTTAATTTCTAAAATTTCTGAAATCCTTAAATCTCTAAAATTTACGGGCTGGCACTCAAATTTAACATTACATTGCAGTCTGTTGCGCCTGATAAATTTTGACCTGAACAGTTACCTCTGGAGGAAAGAATATGCCGTCGTTTGATATTGTCAGTCAGGTGGATTTGCAGGAAGTGGACAATGCCATCAACAATGTGAAGAAGGAAGTGGATTCCCGGTACGATTTCCGGGGAGTGGCCACGGAAATAAGCTTCAACCGGAAGGACAAGCGGATACATATCCTCACCGGGGACGAGATGAAGATCAAGGCCCTGCGCGATATGCTCAGCGCCCATGCCGTTCGCCGCAAGATTGATCCCCGGATCATGGATTTCAAGGAGCCCGAGGGGACCTCCAAAGGGCAGCTTAAGCAGCAGGTCAGCCTGCGGGAAGGAATCGACAAGGAAACGGCCAGGAAATTGGTCAAACTGATCAAGGGATCCAAACTCAAGGTCCAGGCGGCCATCCAGGATGATCAGGTTCGGGTGACCGGAAAGAAAATCGACGAGTTGCAGGCGGTTATTAGCTTGATCAAGGAAGAGGAATTTGAGCAGCCCTTCCAATTCGTCAACATGAAATAGGGTTGTGAAAATTTAAGAGATATAGGAAATTTTAGGAATTTCAGAGATTTTAAAGCGTTAAGAAGGTTGGGAGAGTTGAGAGATTGGAGAGATTCTGATGCGGTGTGCAGTGATTTCCATCGTTTTGAGATTTCTCCCAACGCCTGAAAATGAAGCCGGAGTCGGTCCGGTGTACCGGCTGGAGACATGCTGAAGGGAAGGGCAAGAGTACCTTACTCGTGAAAGTCTGCCATAAAAAACAAGAAAATTTTATAACCGTTTGAACTTAAAACCTAAAACTGCGGCTTGGCCGCATGAGATTGTTTGTGGTTGCGCTCGGCATCGGCCAGGGCGAGGTAAAAGGCTCCCACAGCCAGTTCGGCACAGTGGAAATGGTCGTCAGGCAGTGTTTCAAGGTACGCGACAACGGTTTCCGGGTGAATGTCCCAGGCCTCTTCCAGTTTTTTGCCTTCGCTTAAAATGGCAACGGTGTTGGCTGTAGCACTGGTATGCATACACCCGTCAATATCCAGGGAGATATGGGTGATCCGGTCATCTTCCATGGTCAGGAAAAATTCGATGGTGTCACCGCACTGACCGGTTTTTTTGCCGTATCCGTCGGGATGTTCCAGCCGTTCCCTCCGTTCGTGACTGAGTGCCATCTTGAGGTAGTTGTCAGAATGATCCTGCCAAAAGTTCATGGATTGTTGGGTGTCGCTCATGATTCGTCCTTAATATCTGCATGTTCCCGTATAATCAAAACTTTTTCATGCCCACGTGGAGCCGAGCCGAAGCCTTGTACCTTTTGTGATCCTTGTGGGCAATAGAAGAATGAGGGGTAGAAAAGAATAATCGCGTCATGCTTGCCATCGCTTTGATATTTGGGCATACAGAAACACAATTTTCGTATGATTTTTCTCGTCTCATCCGGAGCAAAAGCAAGAGTCAATTACTGGAGTATTCTATGGATACAAAACCCTTGAGTCTGAAATATTCTTTGAGTGAGGAGATCGCCAGCAGTGTCATCCACGGTCTGGGTGTTCTCTTTTCCATTGCAGGATTGGGGATTTTGACCGCCTTTGCAACGGCCTTTGGCGATGAATGGCATATTGTCAGTGTGAGTATTTTTGGCGGGTCCATGATTATCATGTACACGGCCTCCACCCTGTATCACAGTATTTCTTCGCCCAAGGCCAAGACGGTCATGCGGGTTCTGGATCATTCCTCCATTTTTCTGCTCATTGCCGGAACATATACGCCGTTCACCCTGGTCAGTCTGCATGGGCCATGGGGCTGGACCCTGTTCGGCATCATATGGGGACTTGCCCTTGCCGGAATCGTGCTCGAACTGTCACCCTTTCGCAGATGGCGTATTTTTCAGGTCAGTCTCTACCTGGGCATGGGCTGGGCCATTATTGTGGCTATCAAACCCCTCCTGGCCAGTGTCCCCTCGGGTGGGATCAGGCTTGTTGTGGCAGGTGGGTTGTGCTATACATTCGGGGTCATTTTTTATGTGTGGCGAAGATTGAAGTTCAACCATGCCATCTGGCATCTTTTTGTTCTTTCCGGAACAATTCTGCATTTTTTTGCGGTTCTTTTATACGTGATCCCTGTGGTTTCCTCCTGAGATTTTTTTGTTTGTTATCGTTCCCCATTCCAAACGGGACACACCTCTTGGTACCTCATGTCTTTTTCCTCGTTTTCCAGTGATCCCTCTTCCCTTCCCAACGATGCCCTTTCCCTTGAGCTGTCCGCTATTGTTGAAGATTTTTGTGATGTTGTCTTATACGTCGATCCCGCTGGATCCATCGTGGCCACCAAAGGCCATGTGTCGACTTTTTTCAGGACGAAACAGGTACTTGGCAGAACAGTCTGGTCGGTTCTTGGCCTTAATGTGAAGAATGTTCAGGAAATGCTTGCCAAGTATCCTCCCGAAGATATTCAGGAAATCTTTTCAGCCCATGGCAGTGAAAGTTTCTGTCTCCGGGTTATCCCCCTGCCGGAACCGTTCTGTCCCTCCGGGGGATTCGTGGTCGTGGTTACCAGCAATTCCCCTTTGATAGATTTACGTGAGGCCTACGAACAGCGGCTTTCTGACAACATTACGGCCTGGGACGACAGCATGGCCCTTTTTCATGCTCTTTTTGAGACCACGGCTGATCCGACCTTTCTTGTTGATGCCAAGCAGCGGATGCTCTCAGCCAATAAGGCTGCCAAGAGCCTGTATGAGCAATCCTATTCGCCGGGCAAGAACTATCTTGAGATCATCCGTCCCACAGAGCCGGATATCCTCCGCGATGCCATGCGTACTCTCAGATCCGGAAAATCATGGACCAGTGAGATGTACGTCCAGGATGGCCCTGATGGACGTCTCCCCGTGGAACTGACATTGAGAAGGGTGGATCTCAACACCTCGCGGGTCTATCATCTCGTGCTTCGGGATCTTTCGGAGCTGAATACGCTGGAAAAGGGGCTGCACAAGACAAAGGCCCAGGTCGAGGGGATGAATGTGACCCTGCGCAATGTGCTTAATTCTGTTGAAAAGGAAAAGCAGGGACTGCGTGAAGAAATTTCCAAACAGGTCAAGGAGCAGATACTGCCTGCCCTGGATAGAATGGCGCGGGAGAAATGTCCCGAGGTCAGGGATGAGTATCATACCCTTCTCAAGGAACGATTGGGCGCAGTTACTCACGATCCTGCAGACCCTCTGGATGCGCTCATTCTCACCCTGACCCCCAGGGAACTGGAGATCGCCAAACTTATCGCCTCGGGGCAGAGCAGCAAGCAGATTGCAGAGCTTCTTGGCTCCTCGTTTGATACCATCCAGACCCACCGCAAGAATATCCGCAAGAAACTGGGCATCCGGGGTAAATCCGTCTCCCTGTATGCCTACCTGAACAGCCAGGGGTATCTTGGCGAATCCTGATCCATGTATTCAGATCATCCCCCTCGGACAGATCGTGGTTGTATCCGGCTGGATCGATCCCTCCGCACAGAGAATAAATACCTGATCGGGTAGAGACTCCTCCCCGATTCCTCCCCCATATATCACCTTGTTGGCAGGACTATTTCCTGTTCTTATCCCTATGCTCAAAATCTCGAAATTGAGGTAGATGGATTGTATTATGGTTGGAAAGTATCCACCATAATATGTTTTTCATCCATTGTGGAGTGCCTTCAAAACAAGGAGTTTTTCATGAAATACCGCGCTATTTTGTTGACCATGATTGTGTCATTGTCCCTTTGTATTGCTGCGTGTTCCAATGAACCTGAGAATTCACTTGAGCGGGTCACCAAGGCCGGCGAAATCAGTTTTGCCATGAGCGGTGGATATCCGCCTTTCAATTTCTACAATGACAAGAATGAATTGGTCGGATTTGATGTCGATGTGGCCAAAGAGGTAGCCAAACGGCTGGATGTGGCCTTCAAGCCGGTGACCACCGAATGGAGCGGAATTATCGAGGGACTCCGTTCAGGTACATATGATGGGATTCTAGGAAGTATGGCCGTGACAGCCAAGCGGCAGGAAGTAGTCGATTTTTCCGTACCGTATTATTTTTCAGGCGCCCAGATCGTTGCTCGGGCCAATGCCCCGGAAACGAGTCCGCAGGACTTCAAGGGACAGACCATCGGACTGGTAACCGGTACCACGTTTGAAGATGATGCCAGGAAACTCGGGGCCGGGGAGATCCGTCTGTACAAGGATGACACCCAGACCTTGATGGAATTGAATAACGGGGTCATCGATGCGGTCATCACCGACCGGGTCGTAGGAGCCAATGCCGTGAGAAGAGGTGCCTTTGACATCAAGCTTGTCGGGACTCCCGTCCGCAGTGAAGATATCGCAGTTGCCTTTCGCAAGGATGATACCGAGCTCAAGAACAAGGTCAATGCCATTCTCACCGATCTGCACGAAGAAGGGGTGCTTACGGAGTTGAGTCTGAAATGGCTTGGAGTGGATATTACTGTTCGGTAGTATAAATCAGATTGCAACTATTCAGGATGTCTGCTGTGTCGTAAACGGTGGGAAACGACCTGTTTCCCTTTACCTCACACAGGGCACGACGCATTGCTCTTCCTCTCGTGCCATCAAAGGATGTTCTGGATAGTTGCAGGTCTTTCACATTCTCATCCTCCCATCTCCTCATTACGTAAGGAAATATATCGATCATGCAATATGACCTTTCGGCAATAGTCAATTACTTCCCCTATTTTTTACCAGCCGCATGGATGACCATAGAGATAACCGTTCTCGGCATCGGCTTGGGGCTTGTTTTGGGATTGATTACGGCATTTATGCGTATTTCCACGAACAGGTTTTTTTTGTGGCCATCCCTTGCCTATATCTATCTGATCAGGGGAACCCCGCTTCTTCTGCAGCTTTTATTCATCTATTTCGGGATGCGCGGTCTGGTCGGTCTGGAGGCTCTTCCCTCGGCGGTTCTGGCCCTTGGCCTGCACAATGGGGCGTATATCGGGGAGATCTTTCGGGGAGCCATCGTATCTGTTGCTACCGGACAGATGGAGGCGGCCAGAAGCATCGGCATGTCCTACATGCGGGCCATGATCAGAATCATTCTGCCTCAGGCGTTCAAACGGGCTGTTCCATCTTTGGGCAACCAGTTCATCATTGCCCTCAAGGATTCATCCCTGGCCAGTGCCATTACCATCAATGAATTGTTGCTCAAATCCCAGCAGCTGGCGTCATCCAATTTCATGATGATGGAGATGCTGAGCATTGCGGCCTTTTTCTATCTTTTCTACACAGGCCTGTTTACCTGGCTGTTTCATCGTATCGAAACACGTCTCGATGTCAGCCAGTCCGGATAACACAAGGAGACGTCATGAATATTCAGCAACCAGCCATTGAAATTTCCGGTCTGCACAAGTGGTTCGACGATCATCATGTCCTCAAGGGTGTGGATATAACGGTTGACCCCTCTGATGTGATCGTAATCATTGGTGCCAGCGGTTCAGGAAAAAGCACTTTGCTTCGTTGCGTGAACCGGCTGGAAACATATGAAGAGGGTATCATCAAGGTCTATGGCGACGAGGTGCTCGAGGACGAACGATACATCAATAAATTGCGTGCCCGTCTGGGAATGGTTTTTCAGAACTTCAATCTCTTTCCCCATATGACCGTGCTTGGAAATGTCATCGAGGGACCCACCCAGGTGAGGGGGATGAAGCGAAAACAAGCCATTGAGATCGGTCGTCACTATCTCGACAAGGTGGGCATGTCGGACAAGGAGGATGCCTATCCGGCAACGCTCTCCGGCGGTCAGAAACAGCGCGCCGCCATTGCCCGGGCCCTGGCCATGGAACCGGACGCCATGCTGTTCGACGAGCCGACCTCGGCCCTTGATCCGGAGCTTGTGGGCGAGGTCCTGGGGGTCATGCGCAATCTTGCCGACGACGGCATGACCATGATCGTGGTTACCCATGAGATGGGGTTTGCCCGTGAAGTCGCCGATATGGTCGGTTTCATGGAAGAAGGCTCCATTCTCGAATCCGGGACCCCGGAAGAGATCTTCAGCAACCCCCGGGAACAGCGAACCCAGGAGTTTTTGGGTCAGATTGTGTAAAATTCGTTTTTTCTCCGGATTCGGCAGTTCGCTTTCCAGAAGATAGCTGGCGGCATATGATGAATATGCCGACTCAGCCAATTATTCCGGTTCGAGGATATCGGATCAAAAAACCCGGCTCATTGCGACGAAACGTCCACAGATGAGCCGGGTTTTTATTTCGAATTGCCAGGCCGGCGCGCTTGGTGAAACAGGAAGGTCCTAAAAATATAGTCCTTCAGAGCGTTCGGATCGATAGCCGGCAGGTAAGGAGGGTCCCTGGTCCATAATCTCCCGACAGTCGATGCAGTATGTAGTGTGCGGCATGGCCAGCAGACGTTTGATCCCTATGGGTTCCCCGCATAGCTTACAATGTCCATAGTTGGCATGTTCCATGTCGTTGAGGGCGGATCTGATCTGCTCGATGGTCTTTTTGTTTCTTTCATATTGGATCAGAGAGAGATCGTTGCACAATTCACTTCCCGCCTGGTCGGCAATGTCCGCATAGGCCATTGAAGAATTTGTGGCGATGCTGGCGGCAATCCTTGCATTGTCCTGTTCCAGGCCGGCGAGTCGCGCGGATAGGGCCGAGTGTATCTGATCGTGGAAGGTTTGTTTGGAAGACATGCTCATTCTCCTTAAAGGCAATGGGTCAAAGAGATGCTTGTATGTTACCGGTAAACGAGGCAAAGACATTTCATCGCGTCATTCTGCACACCTCTAGTCATGTTCTGTGGCGGTTGTATGTCCTAGTGGTTACGCTTTGATGGATTATGGTGAAAAATGGAGGGGTAGATGGTCAACGATGTGATGAAATGCATACTGGATAGTCTGGTCGAACCCATTGTTTTCATTGATACCGATCACATCATCCGGTATATGAATCCTGCGGCCTGTGTGCAGCTGCAAAAATACGGTGGTAGCAGCTGGCTGGAAAATCCCTGTTTGACTGTCACAACCAGATCTCGTGTCGTTCAATTAGTGAGTTTGAACTCGGATGCGGGATGTCCTTGAGGAAGCATATAGACCAAAGACGGCAATCGTACTTACATGCGGGCTATGCATGTGTGATGAACAGGGGAAGTTGTCCGGCTACTACGTGCGGTATAAAGGGATTGTTGACGATTGAACCGCCGGCCTGATCAGATTGAGCCGATGGTTCCCCTAACTTTGAACATTTTTTCCAAGTACCTGGAAAACAGAGCCACGCTGAAGGTCATGGCAAAATAGATCATGGCTACGGCTAGGTAAATCTCAAAGGGTCGGAAGGTACGGGAGTAGATCATTTGGCCGCTACGGGTCAGTTCGTTGATGGCCAACACCGAAACTAAGGACGTTTCCTTGAGCTGGGAAGCAAAGGCGTTCGTGATGGGGGGGATAGCAACCCTTACTGCCTGAGGAAGCACCACGTATAGCAACGTCTGCAAGCTGCTCAGTCCTGTGGATCTGGCTGCTTCCTCCTGTTCCCTGGGCACGGCCATGAGTGCGGCCCGGATGATTTCCGAGATATAGGCGCCTCCGCAGAGTCCGATTCCCACATAGGCTGCGGTCATGTTCTGTAGGGTCAGCCCGGTTGCCGGAAGGGCGTAATAAATGAAAAAGAGCTGGATAAGAAGCGGGGTGCCTCGGAAGAATTCCACATAGGGGGCAAGGAAGTAGCGCAATTTGCCCGGTCTTGAGCGGGCCACGCCCACGACGATGCCGATGGCAAGAGAGATGAGGAAGGAGACAAAGGTGATGTTGAGGGTGATCAATGCACCAGCTTTGAGCTCGGTCCAGCCCATGGTGATGATGCTGAACTGGAAATCGTTCATGGCATACGTCCCTTATGAGTGGTTGCGCAGCAATTCCCTGCTGACATTATCCAAGACCAGATAATCTCAGAAAAATCCGTAGAGGCAATTCCCGAATTGCCCGTTTTCTCGAGACCCGGTCAGCAAGAGAAAACAAGAGAATATTGCCTGAATCGGGATATTGCTGTTGGTTGTGGAGATATGCAAAGCCGACAAGGTGGTTATGGCCTTCCTTGTCGGCTTTGATTTTCAGACCCAGGAGCGGACAGCCCGGATCACGGTTTTTGCATCTTCCTATTTGACCACAAGCCACTTGTCGTAGATTTTTTGATATGTGCCGTTCTGCTTGATGTGGGCGAGTGCTTTGTTGATCTTTTCGGTCAGGGAATCGTGCCCCTTGGGAAGGACCATGACGATGTCGCTCTTTTTCAGCTTGTCATCGACGATCTTGAACGAGGGATCTTTTTTGAGCTGCATGACGGCATAGGGTTCTCCGCAGATAACCGCGTCGATGCGATGATATTTGAGATCCAGAAGGGCCTCTGTCGTATAGTTGTATTTCTTGATCTCCTTGCACAGGCCGGGCATTGATTCCACGGTATGTTCACTGCTCGTGGACATCTGGACTCCGACAACCTTGTCCGCGAGGTCCTTTCTTGATGAAATGGTGATGTTGTCCTTGGGAACCAGAATGATCTCGGGATGGTCGTAGTAGGGATCACTGAAGTTGGCGTTGTTCTTCCTGGCATTTGTCCTGCTCATGCAGGTGATAAGCATGTCGTAGTCCCCCTTGTTCATCCCGGCTATGAGACCGTGCCATTCACCGTCCTTGAAGGTTACGGGGACACCGAGATAGTTTCCCAGGGCCTTGCCGAGATCCACGTCGAATCCGTCGAAACTGCCCGAGGCTGTCTTTGACTCGAAAGGCGGGTACTGGGCGCAGAAACCGATGACTAGATCATTTTTCTGTTTGACGGCATTCCATGAATCATCCGCTGCCTGGACAAGGGGACTTATGCAGACAAGAAGGAACAGAGTGAAAATCGTTGTACGTATGGTGTGCATCGTGGCGTCTCCAATGGTTATGTGTGTTCTATCAAAGTCGACGGATTTTCCTCGTCAACGGCCATGAAAGGGGGATTGATGCCGTTTTCCGCGAGCATGGCCTTGAAAATGCGCATGAACACGCCCGTGCCCTCGGCAAAACGGCAGCTTTTGCTTTGATCGGGATCGGCACACCACATCCCGACTTCGCCTCCAGACAGTCCCACGGGAATCTTGGTGATACCGCAATTGGGGCTGCCGTCGGCACCGATGACGCCCACGATTTCATATCCCGCATCCCGGAATGCCTTCAATGTGTCCATGGTCGGGGCAAGAATCTCTCTGCAATGCTGTCTGAAACGGGAGTGATCGTATTGTTCCAGGCTCATGCCCCAGCGGTTCATGCCCAGATAGGAGGTTTCCGGGCAGGGCAGCTGGAGAATCCCGACGCCCTTATCGATGTAGGGTTGGACGACTTCCTTGAGGACCCCGAGATATGATCCCAGGGGAATGATCTTGGCGTTTGCATTGAGAATGCAGTTGGCAAGGACGATGATTTTTTTGCTTCTGTTCATGAATGCTCCTATATGGATAGTAGTGCGAAAAATCCGTATAAATTATCGTAAAAATAAATCAAATAGTAAGTTTTGATCTATTTGATTTCAATGAATAGGAAAAAACGATAGATCGGCAAAAGAGGTTTGCTGATTGCTCTTTCAAACTATAGGGTAGCCGACTCAAGAAGGCGGCTCAGAACTTCGTCACCAATAACCATGGGAGGATATTTTTATGAACATAGCCGATTCCATTCTGGATCTGGTAGGACGGACACCCCTGGTGCGATTGAATCGTCTGGGTGCCGGGACTGGTGCCCGGATTCTGGGCAAGCTGGAATTTTTCAATCCCTGCGGTTCGGTCAAGGACAGGATCGCCCTGAACATGATCGAAACGGCCATGGGCCGGGGCGATATCGGTCCGGATTCGGTGATCATCGAACCGACCAGCGGAAATACAGGGATCGGCCTGGCCTTTGTCTGCGCGATCAAAAAGCTGCGACTCATCCTGACCATGCCCGAGAACATGAGTCTGGAGCGCAGGAAACTGCTCAAGGGGATGGGCGCTGAATTGGTGCTGACTCCGGCCGAAGAGGGGATGCAAGGGGCCATTGCCAGGGCCGGGGAATTGCTGGCTGAGCACCCTGGCGGATTCATGCCCATGCAGTTTGAAAATCAGGACAATCCAGAGACCCATTATCGGACAACAGGACCGGAGATCTGGGCGGATACGGAAGGGAGTGTCGATATCCTGGTAGCCGGGGTAGGATCCGGGGGAACGATTACCGGAACGGGCAGGTATCTTAAAGAGCGTAATCCGGATATCCGGATCGTTGCGGTCGAGCCAGAGGATTCGGCTGTTCTTTCCGGGCACAGGCCGGGACCTCACCTGATCCAGGGAATCGGTGCCGGGTTTGTGCCCGGGATCGTGGATACGAAGGTGATTGACGAGATCATTGCTGTCAGCAATGACGCGGCCATTGAAACGGCCAGACAGCTGATGCGCAAGGAAGGGATCGTGTGCGGTATCTCTTCGGGGGCCAATTGTTTCGCAGCCCTTGAGCTTGCCAACCGTCCCGAAAACCGGGGCAAGACCATCGTTTTCATTGTCTGCGACACGGGTGAACGCTATCTGAGTACGCCTTTGTTTGAAGAGGATTAAAACCTTTCTTTACGCAAACCGCCAAGCAGTAGTTCATTAGAGCCACTGAAACTGAAAAAAACCATTTTTTATTCCAAACACCCAAAGCTGTGCCTGGAAGGAATGCATGACCAAAGAAAAAAATCCGACCACTCTCGATGCCATAGTCCACGCCCTGTGTGAACAAAATGCGGACAGCAAAACCTGCTTGCGTGAACACGGGGAAGCCCCCATGCCGTCGGTGGATGTGCTGGCAGACCTTGTTCAGGATCTCAGGTCTGTTCTTTTTCCCGGCTATTTCGGGCCTTCGGATATTTCCCACGCGACCACGCCCTATTATATCGGAGCGAGTCTGGATCGGGTGCACACGACGCTTGGAGAGCAGATTTTGCGGGGGGAATGCTTTGTCTGCCGCAATGAATCCGCCTCCGATTCCGAGTGCGCGCAATGCAAGGTGCGGTCCCGGGATCTTGCCTGGGAGTTCATCCGCTCCCTGCCACGAATCCGTCATCTGCTGGCAGAGGATGTGGACGCCGCCTATGTAGGGGATCCTGCAGCCAAAACTCCGGGTGAGACCATCTTCTGCTATCCCTCCATCAGGGCTCTGACCCACCACCGTATCGCCCATGAGCTCTACAACCTCGGTGTGCCCATCATCCCCAGAATCATCTCGGAAATGGCCCACTCCCTGACCGGGATCGATATTCATCCAGGGGCGTCCATTGGCGAGCATTTTTTCATTGATCACGGAACAGGAACGGTCATCGGCGAGACCTGCATCATTGGTAAAAATGTCCGCATCTATCAAGGGGTGACCCTGGGGGCCAAAAGTTTTCCCAAGGGGGAGGACGGATCCCTGGTCAAGGGTCTGGCCAGGCATCCCATTGTGGAGGACGATGTGACCATCTATGCGGGTGCGACCATCCTGGGACGGGTCCGGCTGGGTAAAGGTGCTACCATTGGAGGCAATGTGTGGATCACCCGTGATATTTCTGCTGGTGCACAGATCAGGCAGTCCCTGTCTCTGGATGCAACCTGCGAGCAGGAGGGTGGCTGTTGATCAACGTTGTCCTTGGGTATCAGACTCTTCAGGGAGCTACTTTTTAGTACCTTACTTGTGAAAGTCTGCCATAAAAAACAAGAAAGTTTTATAACCGCCTGAACGTAAAACTTAAAACCTAAAACTGCGGTTTGGCCGCATTAACCTGAATAGTTGCCATTTTTCTTGACATTCGTATAAATCTCGGACAGGCAAATTTCATGATCAAGGCAACGACTACCCATACAGTTTTGAACATTTCGTGGTGGTGGCTCTGGAATACAGGGCCGCGGCAATCCGGTATGGCGTAGATCAAGGCAGTACATCGAAAGAATAATACCGCGGCAGTGCAGACTGACCGCGGTTTTTTATGTGCAGTCCGCACCGCCCAGACCAAGGAGGAAACCATGCAGTCCACACCTGCCACAGAGGGGTTTTTCGGCGAGTACGGCGGACAATTTTTGCCCGAGTCCATCAAAAACATCTTAAACGATCTGGCCGCGACATTTTCCGCGTGCAAGGATGATCCCGCTTTCATCAAGGAATTCGAGTCCTATCTCAAGGACTATTCGGGTCGGCCAACACCTTTGTATCTTTGTGAAAATCTGACAAGGGCCCTGGGCGGGGCCAAAATCTATCTCAAGCGCGAAGACCTCAATCATCTGGGTGCGCATAAGATCAACAACACCATCGGTCAGATCCTCCTGGCCAAGCGGATGGGCAAGAAAAAAATCATCGCCGAGACCGGTGCTGGACAGCACGGGGTGGCCACCTCGGCCACGGCCGCGCTCATGGGCATGGAATGCACCGTCTACATGGGCTCGGAGGACATCAAGCGGCAACGGCTGAACGTCTTTCGCATGGAGATGCTCGGAGCAAAGGTCGTTCCGGCCCAAAGCGGGCAGCAGACGCTGAAAGAGGCGGTTGACGAGGCCATTGCGGCATGGGTCGAGGATATCGACTCCAGCTATTATCTTCTAGGCTCGGCAGTTGGGCCGCATCCCTATCCGACCATGGTTAAGTATTTCCAGTCGGTGATCAGCAAAGAGGCCCGGGAACAGATCCTGGAAAAGGAAAACCGGCTGCCCGACTATCTGGTTGCCTGTGTAGGCGGCGGGTCCAATGCCATCGGCATGTTCGCCGAATTCATCCGTGACGAATCGGTCAGACTCCACGGGGTGGAACCCGCGGGACGCTCCTTGAACCTCGGGGATCATGCGGCCAGTCTGACAACGGGTACGCCCGGCGTGCTCCACGGATTCAATTCCTATATGATCAAGGACGATGCAGGTGGTCCCGGCCCGGTTTATTCCATTGCTGCGGGATTGGATTATCCGAGCGTCGGGCCAGAACACAGCTTTTTGAAAGATCTTGGCCGCGCCGAATATTTCACGGTCAGTGATCAGGATGCGGTGAACGCCTTTTTCGTTCTTTCCAGAACCGAAGGGATCGTCCCGGCCCTGGAATCCGCCCACGCCCTTGCCCACGCCATGCGTCTCGCCCCCACTCTGGGCAGGGAGCAGATCATCGTGGTCAATCTTTCCGGAAGGGGGGACAAGGACGTGGCCCAGATCGAAGAGATGCTCGCCCAGGGCATCATCGCCAAACCCGAATAGACCGCTCCCACATGGTATGAACGGATGCGTGCACAAAAAAGAGTCATCAACAGTCTGAACTGTTGATGACTCTTTGGTTTTACTGGTGCCCCCGCCAAGACTCGAACTTGGGCTAACCGGGATTAGGAATCCCGTGCTCTATCCGCCTGAGCTACGGGGGCAAGGTCTCGAAAAATGAGGAGATCCGATTATACGTATGGGTTCCTGCTGTCAAGAAAATTGGCGAGAATACCCTCTGTGCGGGGATGGAATTTTTGGTTATCCGGCCACGAATTGGGTCCCGATGCCACCCTTGGTGAACATTTCCAGGATGATGGAATTTTCAAGGCGTCCATCCAGGATATGGGCCTTTTCAACCCCTGATTCCACGGCCTCCATGCAGCATTTGACCTTGGGGATCATCCCGCCGGTTATGATGCCCGAATCTAGGGCCCTGGCAGCTTCTCGTCGATCAAGGGTGGAAATTCTCTGGTTTGTGCCATCCAGAATGCCAGGTACGTCCGTGAGCAGGACAAGTTTTTTGGCCTGCAGGGCAGCTGCCACGCTGGAGGCCACGGCATCGGCGTTGATGTTGTAGGTTTCGCCGTATTCGTCAACGCCTACCGGAGCGATGATCGGGATGAATCCTTCCCGTTCCAGAGAGCGGATGAGTGATGTCTGGATATCGACCACTTCACCGACCTTGCCCAGATCGATGATCTCGGGTGGGGCGTCCTTTCGTTCCACGGCCATTTCCAGCTTTCTCGCCCGGATGGTCTCCCCGTCCTTTCCCGAGATTCCTACAGCCCGCCCCCCGTTCAGGTTGATCAGATTGACGATCTGTTTGTTCACCTTGCCGACCAGAACCATCTCCACAACATCCATGGTCGCCTGATCAGTGACCCGGAGTCCTTGCTTGAACTGGCAGGTGATGCCGAGCTGATCGAGCATGTTGCCGATCTGCGGGCCGCCGCCGTGAACAATGACCGGATTGATACCTATGTATTTCAATAGGATGATGTTCAGGGCGAAACTTTTTTTCAGCTGTTCGTCCTTCATGGCGTGACCGCCATACTTGATGACAACGGTCTGCCCGTAAAACTCCCGGATGTAGGGCAGGGCCTCCAACAAGACCCGTGCCTTGAAAATATCCTGCTCCACCCTGACACTCCTTTGAGTACCTTACTCAGCATGTTCTGTTATAAAAAACAAGAAAATTTTATAACCGCTTGAACTTAAAACTTAAAACCTAAAACCTAAAACCTAAAACTGCGGCTTGGCCGCATCAGAGAATATATCGCGACAAGTCCCTGTCTTCCTTGACGTCCTTGAGCTGTTCGCGAACAAAGTCCGAATCGATGAGCACCTTTTCACCCGATCTGTCCGGGGCATTAAAAGAGAGATCCGAGAGGATCTTTTCCATGATCGTATACAACCTTCTGGCACCGATGTTTTCGGTTTCCTCGTTGATTTCCTGAGCAAATCCGGCCAGCTCGAGCAGCGCCTCGTCCGTGAACTCGATTTCCACCTGTTCCGTGGCCAAAAGACCGATGTACTGGGTGGTCAGGGCATTCTGAGGTTCTGTCAGGATGCGATAAAAATCCTCTCTGGTCAGGGCCCGTAGTTCCACCCGCAGAGGGAAACGGCCCTGAAGCTCGGGAACAAGGTCCGAGGGTTTGGACATGTGAAAGGCCCCGGCGCCGATGAACAGAATATGGTCCGTGCGGATCATGCCGTACTTGGTATTGACCACACATCCTTCGACAATGGGCAGAAGATCCCGCTGAACGCCTTCGCGGGAGACATCCGCCTTGGAAGTGGCCTGGCTTCCTGAACAGATCTTGTCGATCTCGTCGATGAAAACGATCCCGGATTCCTCGACCCGTTCCTTGGCAATTTCCGTGACCTTGTCCATATCCACGAGCTTTTCGCTCTCTTCCTGGATCAGAATGTCATAGGCATCCTTGACCCGGACCTTTTTGGACTTGCGTTTTTTGGGAAAAACCCGGCTGAACATGTCCTGCATCTGCATTTCCATGCCTTCCATGCCCGGTATGGCCATGACCTCGATATTGGTGCCGGATGTGGTCACGTTGATTTCGACCATGCGCTCGTCCAATTTGCCGTCACGCCAGAGCTTTCGCAGTTTTTCCCGGGTGGAGTCTTCGCCGGCATCCAGAGGAATGGCATCTTCCGAATCAGAAGGTCCGGCTCCGTAAGTCGGCTGAGAAGGCGTGGATTTCTTGCGTGGAAGGAGGAGGTCCAGAAGTCGTTCCTCGGCGTTGGCCTCGGCCTTGACCGTGACCTTTTCTGCCTCTTCCTTGCGGACCATGGTGATCCCGATCTCCATGAGATCACGGATCATGGATTCCACATCCCGACCAACATAGCCGACTTCCGTGAACTTGGTCGCCTCGACCTTGAAGAAGGGCGATCCTGCCAGCCGGGCCAGCCTGCGGGCGATTTCCGTTTTTCCCACGCCGGTGGGTCCAATCATGATGATATTTTTGGGCACGACCTCGTCGCGCAATTCATCTGACAATTGACGCCGCCGCCAGCGGTTGCGGAGGGCTATGGCGACCATCTTTTTGGCCTCTTTCTGGCCGATGATGAATTTATCAAGTTCGGAAACGATTTCTCGTGGGGTAAGTGTACTGCTCATGAACATCCTCATTACTTCTTTTTAGGGGCCACTTCGACGATAATATTGTCATTGGTAAAGACGCACAGCTCGGCAGCAATGGCCATGGCTTTGGTTACGATTTCTTCTGCAGAAAATTCGGTATTGCGTACCAGAGCTCGGGCAGCGGACAACGCATAGGGTCCTCCCGAACCAATGGCCACAACGCCGTCATCGGGCTCGATAACATCTCCTGTACCTGTCAGGATGAGAACATGCTCGGCATCTGCGACCAGAAGCATGGCTTCCAGGCGCCGCAGATATTTGTCCATTCTCCAGTCTTTGGCAAGCTCCACGCTGGCTCGAACCAGATTGCCGGCGAACTCTTCCAGCTTGGCCTCAAAACGTTCCAAAAGGGTGAAGGCGTCCGCAGTGGCCCCGGCAAATCCAACAATGACCCGGTCTTTGTACATCTTGCGAACTTTTCTGGCTCCATGCTTCATGGCTATGGCCTGACCAAGAGTCACCTGGCCATCACCGGCCATGGCAACACCGTTTTCGTCCAGGACCGCCAGAATTGTTGTTCCGTGCAGTGCTTGTGTCAAAATCTCTCCTCCGTCGAATCTAGGTCGTCTCTCCATGAGATTGTGAAGTTTCAACTCTATTCTGCTCCGAAAAAACCCGTGCAGATTGTGTGCAGATGCGAAGGGATATCTGTTATCACGAAGCCGCAAATGTCAATGATGAATATCTTCCAGGGCTAGAATTTCAATGGAATCATGGCGACCTCGAATCTGCTGTTTTCCCTTGGGGATGAGGTCAAGAGGAAGAGAGGCAAGCCCTTTGATTACGTCGTGAGAGAGTACGAGCCGGGTTGCAAGCTGCCGGGTTTTTGTTTCCAACCGGGCCGCCACATTGACGCTGTCTCCGATGACCGTGTATTCGGAACGATCAGGCGATCCAATGATTCCGGCCAGGGCGGGACCGGTATGGATACCTATGCTGTTGATCAGTTTGAAGTCACCGGTAAGACAAAGTTTTTTATTGAGTTGATCACACTTCGCGAGCATTTCCCGGGCTGCATCCAGGGCTGCCTGCTGTTCGTTTGCAAGAGGAACGGGATGGCCGAACACCGCCATGACCTTGTCGCCGATGAATTTATCAACCATACCGCCGTGGGATTCAATGATTTTGACCATGGCGGAGAAATACTCGTTTAAGAGGCCCACGAGCATGGAGGGCGGCAGGTTTTCACTCATAGCGGTAAATCCTCTGAGGTCGCAGAAGAGAACCGTGACACTGACAACCTCGCTTCCCCGGGTGAAATCCGAAGCGAGCATCCGCTCAACGATTTCAGGGGGAACGATCTTGCCGAAGTTCGACTTCATCAGGGCCTTTTCCTTGAGTTCTCCGACCAGGATGTTGAAACGGTTGACCAGATCCCCGATTTCATCCTTGGACGCTGGTTCAAGAACAACGTTGTAGTCTCCTTCGGCCACGCGGTGAAAGGCATCCTGGAGTGACTTGACCGGTTTGACCACTTTGCGGCTGAAGAAAAATGTCAGGATGCAGGCCAGAAGCGTGGTCAGAGCGAAAGAAAAAATTCCAGCCTTTTCGATTTTTTTCAGTTTTTTAGCCACTTGAGTGATACTCATATCGATTCCCAGAAGCCCGACACCCCGTCCTGAATCATCCAGGACCGGCGCGTACCCAGAGAGCGTCCATCCCCATTTATCCTCATAGGGTTGATCATCAGCACTCGGCTGCAGAAATCCGTGCATCAGACTCGGAACCGGATTCGGGTACAGGGTGCCGATGTCCTCAGGAAGTTCCATGTCCGAAATTTTTCCGTCCCCATCGTTGTCAGCAGGTGGGGAATCGACCACAAAGCGAACCTCTCCTTTTGTCAGACGCATGGTGTATGCATAGAGAAAATCCGGATTGGAATCGACTACGGCCCGAAGAACTTTCTGTATTTCTTTGTAGGGTTGTGATTTCGCCTGTTCAGGAACGATCAGACTGTCGAGATCGTTTCCCTTTATGAGCCGGGCTGCGGAACGTGCTGTACTCATGAGTTCCTGTTGAAGCGTATGCATGACCGCATCACATGACTGTGTATAAAAATAGGAGCCTGTCGCCCCTGAAACCAGAAAAGCGATTCCGAAAATTCCCAAAAAAAGTTTTGTTCGCAATTTCATGCCGCAACTCTCTTTCAGAAATGAATGAGCATCGATCCTTGCCCGCTCAAAAAAAGTCATCCAACCATGCATCACAAAATGTAAAACATTCAATGTCATCACAGAAAAAAAAACAATTTTTTATTTTTTTTCTTGACTAAACGCGAACTCCCTCCTACTTACCTCTTCCTGTCGCGCCCGTAGCTCAGCTGGATAGAGTATCTGACTACGAATCAGAGGGTCGTAGGTTCGAATCCTGCCGGGCGCACCAAAGAAAACAAGGACTTACAGATTTTTTTTCTGTAGGTCCTTTTTCTTTTCGGGTGGAGCTCCGGGTCCTGTTTCCCTCAATTTCAGCCATTTTCATCCCGGGGGTAAGCGGTCACCTGTTACGAAGGCATCTGCCTCCAGGCACATACATTCCAGCCCACCAGCAAAAGGGGGTACAGCCATGAAGCTGTACCCCCTTTTGCTGGTTGAACCCATTGAACATGGTATTTTATTTTCGGGATGAGACGGTTTGCAGAAAGAGTTGCACGAGACAAGGGTCGAACCGCGAACCCGAGGCATTTTTGATCTCTTCCAGGGCCTCGCTTTCGGAGAGGGCACTTCCTTTGAGATGGGGATTGACCAGGGCGTCGAAGGATTTCACGATGTCCATGATCCGGCATTCAATGGGGATATCCTTTCCGGACAGGCCCAGGGGATACCCTCTGCCGTCCCATTGTTCGTGATGGAGAAAAATGAGGTCGGCCACATCTTCAAGATCCTTGCAGGTCAGGGCTATGCTCTGACCCTTGTAGGTATGGTGGCGCAGGATGTCCTGATCCTCTTTTGAAAGCGTCTGGTTCGGGCTGGAACGGACGATATGCTCCGGGGCTGAGATCATGCCCAGGTCATGCACCCGGACCAGCATAATGAGTCTGGAGATCTGATAGGAGGTCAGACCCGCCTTGCGGCCCATATCTGTGCAGATGGCCTCGATCCACTGGATCCGTTTTTGGGAAAGTGCGTGCAGATGGTTCAGCTGATCCATGAAATAGGTGACCAGCCTGGATCTGATTCCCTCCTTGCTCCCCAGCTTGTTGTGGTACATCTGGTCGTCCGCCTGTTTGAACGTTTCCTCCAGAAAAGCATTGGCATCCATAGCGGTTCCCAGGCCCAGGGAAATATGCACGGGGGGCTGTTCGGGATGGCCGGCCCTGTGTTCGGCAGCCGCTCTGTTGATTCTTTCTACAATGGCCCTGCCGTCCTCGGGTCCGGTTCGCGGCAAGAGGGCGACAAATTCATCCCCTCCGATCCGGGTGAGGATATCTGAATCCCGAAAGCATGCCTGCAGCGTCTGGGCGCAGGTCTGCAACAGGAGATCTCCGTGATGATGGCCCAGGGTATCGTTGATCAGTTTGAGACCGTCTACGTCACAGCAGATGATGCTGATGGGAAAGTCACGGCTTTTCTGCAGTCGGATCATCTCGTTTTCAAAATAGGTCCGGTTGTACAACCCGGTCAGCTGATCGTGAAAACTCAAGTAGCGCAGTTGTGATTCCCGCTCCCTGCGTATGCTGATATCGGAAACAGTTCCCGTTATGCGGACAGGATTGCCTTCATTGTCGTAAGCGACGATTTTCCCCCTGGCAGCCACCCAGATCCATGAACCGTCTTTGTGTTTCATCCGGTATTCGACCTGGAACTGTTCGTGGCCCCTGTGAAAATAGTCTTCCAGGAGGGTAAATACGTATTTTTTGTCCTCGGGATGGCATAAGTGTTCCCAGGTTGAAACGCTGACCGGTCCTATTTCCTCGAGAGCGTATCCCAGGATCTGGGCCCATTTTCCATTGACCGTCATCTCACCGGTCTGGACATACCAGTTCCAGAATCCGAGTTCAGCGGCCTGCATGGCCATGTCCAGACGTTCAAGCGCGGTTTCCAGCCGGGCCTCGATACGTTTCTGTCTGGAAATATCCCACAGGATGCCTTCATAGTGCGTGATTTGACCGCTGCCATCCGTACACGCCCAGGCACTCTCCGTCAGCCAGGAGATACTGCCGTCCCTGCGCCGGGCCAGATATTCGTAGTTGTCGATGCGTCCCTGCTCTGCGAGAATCTGTGTGAAGATTTTTCTGTCCTCCGGCTTGAGGAAAAACTGATTCTCGATATTGTCAATTGCGGCGAGGAGTTGCTGGGGACTGTCGTAGCCGAGAATCCGGGCAAAGGCCGGGTTGACCTGGAGGAATCTGCCGTCCGGGGTGCTTTGAAACATGCCGTAGGTCGCGTTTTCAAAAATACTTTGAAAAAAGTTCTCACAGGGATTCGTCACCAGGTTCAGGGGGTCCGGGGCAAAGGAGATAGGTGGAACAGACGACCCGGACGACACAGTCTTTCTGCTTTCCAGGAATTTTTTTTGAAGTTCAAAAGTTACCATTTCAAAGGGGTCCTTGAAACACAATGACTTACAGGGTGGTGGAACACGCCTGTCGTCTGCTGGCTGAGTAGGTTGTGGACAACGATTTCTTAAATCTAAATCCGCTGTCAATCATTCGGAGAACCGCATCTGACACTATGAAAAATTTGTATGGACACGTATCACATCTCAACAATGTTGTTAACAGGTTCGAACCTACGGCATTTTTTTAAAAACCCTACCATGAGACCCTACCATCATTTATTCCGGAACAGGGGCAGAGAAATGCAGCCGGTGAATCGTTCAAAAGCACATGCCTTTTGAAGGCGTGAGCGTAATATTTTGAAATACCTGTTTGAATTTTGAGATGCAGTTCCTGTCTGACCTGAGAGATTTCGAAACAGGCGCGAAAATTTTTTGAAGACTGCTGGGGAAACCCTACCTGTTTTTTCAAAAACCCTACCATCAAACGATGCCAAAAAAGAGAAAATAAAATTTCATCCCTGAAAAAAAAAGTATCCTCGGCCGAATCCGGCCGAGGGTACTTTTTTTTCAGGGTGCTTTAGTACCTTACTCGCGAAAGTCTGCCATAAAAAACAAGAAAATTTTATAACCGCTTGAACTTAAAACCTAAAACCTAAAACTGCGGCTTGGCCGCATTAGTCTGTTATTTCTGATTGTCCAGAAAATCCGCAAGCCTTTCCAGGGTCCCCAGGGTGCCGTACCGCTCTTCAGGGATGTCGCAGCCAAATTGTTTGCTGATCCGGATCATCAGGTTCAGGAAGTCGTAGGAATCGATTTCCAGGGTCTGCTGGATGTCGGCATCCATGGGCAGAGCGGTCAGGTCCTGTTCCGGGGCGATGGTCGCCAGAATTTCCCTGATGGAGGTGACAATGTCGGCGCGTTTCATGGGTTCCTCGACATGGTGATGTTGCTGCTCACAGGCTGTCCGGCTTTTGGAGCAGGCGGTTCAGGGTTTCCAGAAACCGGGCTCCGGTACGGCCGTCCGTGGCCCGGTGATCCCCTGAAAGGGTGGCCTCGACCACGGGCCTGACCGTGAGCATGCCCTTTTCCGCCCAGGGGCGGTCACTGATCCTGCCGAATCCGACCAGGGCCAGCTGGGGCGGGTAGATCACTCCATAGACCGTCTCCACGCCCAGATCCCCGAGACTGGTCACGGTCAGGGTGGCATCGCGCAGTTCCGATTCGCGCAGCCGTCCGGCCCGGGTTCGGGTGATCAGATCGTGGAGGTTCTGCATGAGCCCGTGCAGGGATTTTTTATCCACATCGTGGATGCACGGGGCGATCAGTCCGCCGCCGCGCAGGGAAATCGCGAATCCCAGATGGATGTTCGTGCTCGTCTCGGCCCGGTCATCTCTATAAAAGCCATTCAGGTCCGGAACCGCGCACAGGGCCAGGGCCACACCCTTGAGCAGGGGCACGACGGGAAGTACCCGCTCGGCGATCGTGTGGTCCTGATTGTATTTCTCCAGCCAGGTCAGGGTGGCGTGCATGTCGATGGACGTCCTGACGAAATAGTGGGGGATCTCCCGGTTGGACAGGCTGGTGGCCCGGGCAATGGCCTGGCGCATGGCCTGCCTGGCTCCCACGTCGCCCTTCGCGTTTCCGTTCCCGGGTGCGGGTTGTTTCGCCTGCTTGAGGGGTGTCTCCTGCCGTGTCCGTGCCCCTTCGATATCCGCCAGGGTGATGGCGCCATCGGGTCCTGTTCCCTGCACGGATGCGGGATCGATTTCCCATTGTTCTGCCCGCGATCGGGCCAGGGGGGATATGTGCAGGTGGGAAGATTGCGGGACGGTTGTCGTCTCGGCACCCGGCGGTTTTTGAACCGTTTCATGAGCATCCGGCGATTTTTCGGGAGGCTCTCTGTCGGGTCGGGATGATCCGCTGGTCGTGGCGGCGGGCTGCCCGGTCCGGATTTCGGCCAGAGCCGTGCCCACGGCAACGGTCTCGCCGGGGTGGACCCGGAAATCCTCCAGGGTCCCGTCTTCATAGACCTCGATGGCAATGACCCCCTTGCCGGTCTCCACCTCGGCCACCACATCGCCCCGACGGACCTCGGTCCCTTCTTCGACCAGCCATTCCACCAGGGTTCCCTCGGTCATGTCCGCCCCGAGAGTGGGCATGGTAAAGGCTCCCATCAGCCCACCATCCTTACGGCCTGCTGCACGATCTCCTCCACCTGCGGCAGGGCCGCCTTTTCCAGATGACCGGCATAGGGAATGGGAACCTCGGCCGTGCAGACCCGTTGCACGGGCGCGTCCAGGTCATAGAAGGCATGTTCCATGATCCGGGCGGAGATTTCTGCGGACAGGGAACCGCTGCGCCATCCCTCGTCAACGATGATCGCCCGGTGGGTGGTGCGCACGGAATCCAGAAGGGTTGTTTCGTCCAGAGGACGCAGGGAACGCAGATCAACGACCTCGGCCCGGATGTTCTGTCGGGCCAGGATGTCGGCTGCCTCCAGACATTTGAACAAAGAGCCCCCGTAGGTGATCAGGCTCAGGTCGTGACCGGGCCGGCGAACTTTGGCCGAATGGATGTCCGCGGGTTCCGGGTTTTCGGGCACTTCTCCCTCCCTGTTCAGCAGGCCCACATGTTCGAAAATGAGCACGGGATCGGGGTCGTCCAGGGCACCCCCGAGCATGAAGCGGGCGTCTTCCACCGTGGCCGGAGCAAGCACCCGGATGCCGGGGATATGGGCGTACCATCCCTCCAGACTGTGGGAATGCTGGGCCGCGAGCTGGTTGCCGCCTCCCGTGGACATGCGGATGACCAGGGGAACGTTGAACTGTCCCCCGGACATGTGCAGAAACGTGGCGGCCGTATTCATGATCTGGTCCAGGGCCAGCATGCTGAAATTGCAGGTCATGATCTCCACGATGGGACGCATCCCGCCCAGGGCCGCCCCGATGCCCGCGCCGGTGAATCCGGATTCCGAAAGGGGGGTGTCCCTGATCCGCTCGGGTCCGAACTCCTTGAGAAGTCCCTTGCTCACGGCAAAACATCCCCCGTATCTGCCCACGTCCTCGCCCATGAGAAAAACCCGGTCGTCCCGGTGCATGGCCTCGCAAATGGCCTCGCGGACGGCTTCCCTGTAGGTCATGGTCCGTGTGTGCGCGCTGTTCATGGGGTCCTCCCTTCTGAAAGCACGAATCGGGTCAAATCGCTCACCGGCTCCCAGGTTCCGTTTTCGGCAAAGGTTACGGCCTCCCGGATCTCCTCATCCACCGCTTTCTCCATGGCCTCGAGATCGTTGTCGGCGATCAGTCCCGTGTCCAGAAGATGTGATCTGAGCCCGTCGATGGGACACCGCTTCTTCCATTCCTCGACTTCGGCCTTGCTCCGGTAGAGCTCGGGATCGAACATGGAATGGGCCCGGAAACGGTAGGTCCGGCATTCCAGGAAACCGGGCCTGTTTGTTGTTCGAACATGTTTTGCTGCCTGCCGGGCGGCCTCTTCCACAGCCAGGACGTCCATGCCGTCAACGGCACGGGCGGTGAGTCCGTACACGGCAGCCTTTTTCGTCAGATCGGTCTCGGATTCCGAGAGGTCCAGTGCCGTGCCCATGGCATAGAGATTGTTCTCGCATACAAAGAGGATCGGGAGTTCCCAGAGTACGGCCAGATTCATGGATTCGTGAAATTCCCCCTCGGCCATGGCCCCCTCGCCGAAAAAGCAGGCCACTATGTTTGTGGTGGAGCGCATCTTTTCGGCCAGTCCCAGGCCCACGGCCAGAGGGAGACCCCCGCCGACAATGGCATTGCCCCCGTAGAACAGGGCCTTTTTGTCAAACAGATGCATGGAACCGCCCCGTCCGCGACTGCACCCTTCCTGCTTGCCGTACATTTCGGCCATGATCGATCCGGCTGCTATGCCCCGGACCAGGGCGTGTCCGTGTTCCCTATACGTGCCGACCACGGGATCTTCGGGGCCGAGAACCTCGGATACCCCCACGGCAACGGCTTCTTCCCCGATGTACAGGTGCAGAAACCCGCGTATTTTCTGTCGGGTGTACAATTCGGCCGCCTTTTCCTCGAAACGGCGGATGCGCATCATCCGGGTGAGCAGGTGCAGCCCGTGTTCCCGGGTCGGTTCGCGCGATGATTTTTTGAGTGGTCGTTCGTTGGTCATATCATCTCCTGAATCAGACCCGGTTCGAATACGAAGTTTGAGAGCCCAAAGCATCCTTCTTCCGGGAGCGCGGGCGTCCCGCCCGCATGTACCCGGTTATTTCCCGAGTTCCGTTCCGACCTGACAGTCAAGAAGCGGGCGGGACGCCCGCGCTCCCGGATTGGGGTTCCTGTTCCAGGGTCGAGGTGTCTCCTTCGTCCAGACCCAGTTCCCTGGCCTTGAGCAGTCTGCGCATGATCTTTCCGCTCCGGGTCCTGGGGAGATCGTCGACTATGACGATTTCCTTGGGCGCGACGCCCGGGCCCAGTCTTTTGCGGGCAAATCCGATCAATTCCAGGGGCAGGGCGTCCGACGCTTCCACGCCTGGCTGCAGGGCCACGAAGCCCTTGACGCGTTCGCCGATCAGGGGATCAGGGATGCCGATCACTGCGGCCTCGGCCACGGCAGGGTGCTCCATGAGCACACTTTCAACCTCAAAGGGTCCGACCATGTGCCCTGAGGTCTTGATGATGTCATCCCCCCTGCCCACGAACCAGAAATAGCCGTCCGCATCCCTGGAGGCGAGATCGCCCGTGAGATACCAGCCATGGGCAAAGCATCGGGCATAACGTTCCTCTTCGTGCAGATATTCCCTGAACATGGACGGCCAGCCGGGCCGAAGGGCCAGGTTGCCCTGGACCCCGGGAAGATCGATTTTCTCGACCCCGCCGTCCGGCAGGGTCCGGACAATGGCCGCGTCGATCCCGGGCAGGGGCTTGCCCATGGAACCGGGCCGGATGTCCATGCACGGATAGTTGGCGATCATGATCCCCCCGGTTTCGGTCTGCCACCAATTGTCATGGATGGGCAGACCCAGGTGTTCCCTGCCCCACCAGATCGCCTCGGGATTGAGGGGTTCGCCCACGCTGTGGATGAGCCGCAGGGCGCTCAGATCGAACTCCTCCCTGGGATTCAGGTTCGTGCGCATCAGCCGGCGGATGGCCGTGGGTGCGGTGTACCAGATCGTGACCTGATGTTCTTCCAGAAGTGTGTACCAGCGTGCTGCGTCGAACTCCCCTTCGTCGATGATGCTGGTGACTCCGTGGACCAGGGGGGCGATGATCCCGTAGGAGGTGCCCGTGACCCAGCCCGGATCGGCCGTGCACCAGAAGATGTCCTCGGGATGGAAATCCAGCACGTATTTTCCCGTTATGTAGTGGGTGAGCACGGCCTCGTGCACGTGGACCGCTCCCTTGGGCATGCCCGTGGTCCCGCTGGTGAAATGCAGAAGTGCCCGGTCTTCGGGATCGGTAGGGGGGATGGAGAATATATCACCGGCCTCGTTCATGAGTCCGGGCAGGGAGCAGACGCCCCGGTCGGGATAGTCGTCCGCATCCACCAGAAGAATATGCTCGAGACGAGGCAGACGATCCATCAGTGCGGCCACCTTGGATTCATACAGCCCCCTGGTGGTCACCAGAATCCTGGCGTCTCCCCGGTGCAGCCTCTGGAAGATGGGTTCGGGTCCAAAGGCGGCGAACAGGGGGCAGACCACCCCTTTCATCTTCAGGGTTCCCAGGGCGGCGATGTACAGCTCCGGGATGCGACCGGCCAGAAGAAAGACCCGGTCCCCGGGCTCTACGGCCAGCCGTTTGAGCACATTGGCAAAACGGTTGGATTCCCTGTCCAGGTCTTTATAGGTGTATTCGCTGATATCCCGGTTTCTGGCGATGAAGCGCAGGGCGACATGATCACCATGCGGCCCCATGGCATGGCGGGTGACTGCCTCATGGGCGATGTTCAGTCCCGCCCGGTCGGGAAGGCCGTCGAGTCGTGAGCGGATTGTTTCCCAGGAAAAGGACGTACGGCAGAGATCGTAATCCGAGAGATTGGGCTGGACCGCGAACCCGTCGATGTGTTTGTGGATGATTGGGGATGACATGGGAATTCCGGGATGAGGTGTTCAAATCATGGTGTCCGTCCGAAAAAACCGGAAACACGGCCACCCTGACCCGGATGCAGCAAGAGATGTACCTGATAGCGGCACTGGGCACGCAATCGTTCAGGATCCCATGGTACGGACAGAAGAATCCTTACAAACACAAAGGGGCTGCGCTTTTAAGCGCAGCCCCTTTGTACTTGCTATAATCCTGACAGTCTCGGATGAGTGTCAGATCCGATCGTGATGGAAAATCAAACCTGGATGGCCGGATCCGAAATCCTTATGCGACGCATTGCGCCCTGTGATCAGTCCTTCTTTTTCTTCATGGGTTCGCCACAGCAGACCAGCTCTCCTGCGCCCGATTCCTTGACCTCGACGACATTCCCGCAGATTTCACATATGTAGATTTCTCCAACCTGGGTCATGATGCTCCTCCTTTATTCAAAAGGTTGATATAAACTCTATGCTAAACAACTCTATAAATAAAAACAAGTTTACCGGTGCGTTTGGAGCCGTAGCGCCAACGGGAACACCCTTGAAAATTTTGTCGGACGCTTTGTGTATGCCTTTGCTTAGTATCTTACTCGTGAAAGTCTGCCATAAAAAACAAGAAAATTCTCTAACCGCTTGAACCTAAAACTTAAAACCTAAAACTTACAACTGCGGCTTGGCCGCATTAGTTGGTTACTCGGACAGTGCCTGGATGATCGTTCGCATGAATGCGGGAAGATCGTCCGGTGTTCGGCTGGTGATCAGGTTGCCGTCTCGTACAACCTCTGCATCTGTCCAGTCCGCACCGGCATGGATGAGATCGTCTTTAATGGCGAAAAATGAGGTGACCCTGCGTCCCTTGAGAATTCCTGCCGAGGCGAGCATCCAGCCCGCGTGGCAGATTGCCGCGACCATTTTGCCCTCTTCACAGGTTTCCCTGACCAGCTGAACCATTGCGGGGTGCCGGCGCATCATATCC
The DNA here is from genome assembly GCF_053851535.1 of Desulfoplanes sp. PS50. Lineage (NCBI taxonomy): Bacteria > Pseudomonadati > Thermodesulfobacteriota > Desulfovibrionia > Desulfovibrionales > Desulfoplanaceae > Desulfoplanes > Desulfoplanes sp. PS50. Next base: position 85,469 of record NZ_JBSPZA010000009.1, read on the forward strand.
GGGGCATAGCCGCCCGGAATAATCACTCCGTCAATATCCGGAATCTTCACGTCCCCGGCGACGGCATCGGCCTGGGCCGGGATACCGTATTTCCCGGTATAGCCGGATTTCCCGGAACCAGCGATGATCACCTCGGCTCCGGCTTCCTTCAAACGGTAGTAGGGATACCAGAATTCAAATTCATTATACATGTTCTCGACCAGAATGACGATCTTTTTTCCTGTAAGTTCCATGGTTGCCTCCCGGGTTTTCAAACCCATAGCACATCTTTAAACCGTTGACCATGTCTGTCTGCACGAGCGGATCAGCCCCGCTTCGAGTTCCCGCATCCCCGGGTCAGGTCGGCCTGCGCGTGCATCCCTTCTTGGCATCCGAAAACATGTTGTGATGCGCTCAGACATGTGCAATGAAGACCATACTTGTCATCAGAAGCTGATTGCAGGTAATGAATAATTTCCCATCCCGGAATACTGTCATCATTTCCGGTAGGCTATGATTCGTGGAATCAGTTCTATTGTAGTAACATACTTGCTTTTATCAAGATATCGTCTGGTGTGAGATGGTTTTTTCAATCATTCTTGTCATACCTTGAAGCATCACATCGAGGAGAACGCTCCCCATGTCCCGGCACACAGATTGTCCTTTCGAGCAGTGCAGTGATTCTCTGAGAAAAAGCCCCGCCTTTGTCCATGCACCAATCCCTATGTTTCTCATTAACCGGGAGGGTGTCATAGCTGCCGTGAACACGGCCGGATCGGCATTTTCCGAAAAAAGCGATTCCGAGATCGTCGGCAGCCGGGTCGGCAACGGATTGAACTGCCGCAATGCGGCCACAGGGACCATCTGCGGCAGTTCCGGTCCCTGTTCCTCCTGTCCTCTGAGACTCGCACTGGTGGATGTGTTCGGTTCCAGCGAACCTGCCAGAGAACGCAAAGTCGTTCTGGATGTCCTGCGAGCAGGATACATTGAGCCCGTGAGTCTTTCCCTGACAGTTATTCCGGTCTCAGATGGACACAACGATTTCGTGCTCATCGCCTTTACCGATGAAACCGGACAGAAACAGACGGAAAGGGAGCTTCGGGAGAGTCAGGCCGATTATCGGCTTCTTGTGGACAGTCTTACGGATCTTCTGGTCAAGGTGGACACTGAAGGACGATTCATCTTTGCCAGTCCCAGCTATTGCGATCTTTTCGGAAGGCCTCAAGAACGTCCGTTCCCTGATGGAGCGTTTTTCAGACGGGTTGTCCGCAATCGAAAAGCGTCCTGACAAACGGCGTTTGGCTGTTATGGTCATGAATCTGGCGGTGGAATGCTGGGTGCAAGTCAGTGGAGAGACCAAGGCCGATTTGGCCAAGACATCCAGGATATGGAATGTGTACATGGAAAAGGACGGCTACCTGCGCACCCAGACCCTGGACAAATATCTCAGCGAAAACACCCTGCCGGCCCGGCCCCGATGGCTGAAAATTCATGCCACAGCGGAGTTTGTTCTGGCCGCATGCACGAAAAACGTGCCCGTCCGCACCGAGCTCAGGAAACGTCTTGGCGAATTGAAAGCCCTTGCCTGAGGGCAGGGGGAGTGAGAAACAAGGCCGGCGTTCAGGAGGATGAGGGATGATTGCACAAGCCGCGAAAAACCCAGCGGAGCATGCGATCGTCAATTTTCTGCATCAAGAGATCTTCATAATCCCTTTCAGGGGTTTCAGGCTGTTCGTAAAAGCTGGTCGTTTCGGGTCGGGTCACCGTGAAAACATCTCCGGGATCATCGGCAACAGGCACATATCCCCGATGATTCTCTATCCATTGGTGGCAATCATCGTGAGACCCCGCATAAAGAAGATGGATATGCGTTCCCTGCTGCACCGTTATCAGACGGTATCCACCCCCCAGATCAAATTTTTTACAGTTCTTGATTCTCAATTCACCGTGTCTGGTCAGCTTGCGGTGCACAGGACGCTGTGCCCCCTGTTTCATGGCGCTGACAAGTTGGCTGGCCCGATAGGCAGCCTTGCATCCCTGTGTGCAGGTACGTTTCAATTCCTCAAATCTTTTTTGCAGGTTATGAATGTTGTGAATATGCGAAATCATGGTATTTCCTTGAGCAGCCCCCGGCGTGTTTTCTCCCTTTGTACAGTATGTGAATGAGCGTACCGGGGAGGGGTGCTTTCCTCGGTTACAGTAAGCGGTCGTGTGGAATGTAAAAACAGGCTGAATGGTGTTGATTGGGGTCAATGGGGGTAGGGGAGATCTCTGTCTTCGATTTTGTGTGCGTTATATTCCTGTTCAGCCAGTTGAAATTCCTCGGCCATGTGTCTGAGCAGTTCGAGGGACTCCTCGGCTTTTTCGACATCGAGAGTATGCAGGGCAAAACCGGCATGGACAATGACATATTCTCCCACGCAGGGTTGTTTTTCCAGAAGCATGGTCGATACCTGCAAAAACGTGTCGCCCCCGCCGATCCGGCATCGGGCAACGCCGTTTTCAAGAGATTCTATTTGTGCTGGAACCGCGAGACACATACGCTACCTCCCTGGGGAATATCGGAAATCCGCGGATCGTATTCACCGCCAAGATTTTGAATCTCTTCAAGAACGCGAACAGCCATCACGGGTATGCGTTTTCTGACCAAGGATGAAAGTTCAATGGACATGGTTTCCATGTCCCGGGGTTCCATGCCGATGATAACCGCATCAGGGCATTTCCCTGCCAGTCTGCAGAAAATCAGGGTGTCCACGAGATCGGTCTGGTGCATGGAGTTTCGGAAAGAAATGCTCTTTCGCAGATCCTCCCCGGTAAGTCGGTAGATACTGCCGGGCGGTTCGTCACCCAGCACGGCGTCCAGCACGACAAGCTGGTCGCATTGCATGATCGGGTCCATGAGCTCAATACCCAATGTGCTTCCGTCCCTCAATGTCACATTGTCGGAAAAAGTGAATTTTTCAATCAGATAGTTCACTGCCCTGACTCCGATACCTTCATCGGTGAACAGGATATTGCCAACACCAAGAATCAGTATGCGGGGTGTTTGTTCCGGGAATGCAGTCACCATGACTCCCTTTGTGCTTGCGTCATATCCCCCGGCAGCCATGCTGCCGGGGGATAATGGATTTATAGAATTTTGAATTTGTGCACTTCATTGGTTTTGGAATCGATCACATGCACGCCGCAGGCGATGCAGGGATCAAAAGAGTGCACCGTACGCAGAATTTCCACCGGCCGGGCAGCATCAAAGACCGGGGTATTCATGAGCGCCTCTTCGACCGCACTCGGTTTCCCTGCGGCACACCGGGGACCGAGATTCCATGTCGAGGGCACAACCAGCTGGAAGTTGCCTATCTTGCCATCCTCGATGCGGATCCAATGACTCAGACCGCCTCGAGGCGCATTGACAAAACCAACGCCCCTGGCTTCCTTCTTCATATCCCAACTGGCACAGATTTCATTTTTGCCTGCAGCCAGGTTTCCCTTGAGCTCGATAATCCATTTGCCCATTTCCTGGGCGGTGATCAAGGTCTCGATACCACGGGCAGCGGTCCGGCCCAGCGTGGAAAAAAGTGCCTCCTTGCCGACTCCCAATTTGCCCAGCACCATATTCACAGCGTCAACCGAGGGTTGGTGTCCCCGACCATAGGCAACCAGGATGTGGGCCAGTGGACCGACTTCCATGGCTTCTTCCCTGTATCTGGGTGCTTTCATCCAGGAATAGCGTTCCTTGTCTTCCAGGCTGGTGTACTGAGGATCGGTAACGCCTTCGTAGGGATGCGATGCCTTGCTTCCCTTGTACCAGCTATGGGCGAGATGCTCTTCGATATACTGCGGTTCAAAGGGATCCACCTGACCCAGATTCCGGTCCATGATCACTCCCGGAGGAAAGTACCGGCTCTCGAGATCGTATTCATCGGTGGGAAAGTCGCCAAAACTCATGAAATTGGTACATCCTCCGATGGAAGCCCAATCCTTGTACGCGCCCCCGATGACCAGAAGATCGGGAATATAGACCTGTTCCACGAAGGTTGTGACCTCGTTGTGCAGGTCTTCGAATTCCTGGATTCTTTCCGGCCGCAGGCTATCGTAACAGGTTACACCGCCGACTACCGTGAACTGGGTATGGGGGTTCTTGGCCCCGAAAACGGCCATCATCCGGGCCGCCTTTACCTGCAGCCGGAGGGCCTGGAGGTAATGGGTCGTTGCAATGAGATTGACTTCAGGGGTCAGGTAATAGGAGGCGTGTCCATTGAGAAAATATGCGTTGGTAAAAATACCCAGCTGGCCGGAATCGACCAGGGCCTTGAGCTGTTTCTGAACGGTCCTGAACTCTTCTGCCGAATGCCTGCCCGGATAGTTCTGCGCCGCGATGGTTGCAGCCTTGACCGGGTCGGCGTTGATTGCAGCGGCCACATCCACCCAGTCCAGAGCGTGAAGATGATAGAAGTGGACGATGTGATCATGAAGATACTGAGCCCCAAGGACCAGATTTCTGATCAGGGTTGCATTTTCCGGAATATGAACATCCAGGGCATTTTCGACACAACGCGTGGATGCCAGGGCATGTGTGTAGGTGCAGACCCCGCAGGTACGCTGGGTAAAATGCTGAGCGTCCTGAGGGTCGCGGCCCTTGAGAATGATCTCCAGGCCACGGAAGAGCTGGGCACTGGACCAGGCCTTGGAAACCCTGCCATTGTCTACCTCGACTTCAATACGCAGGTGACCCTCGATCCTGGTGATGGGATCGATGACAATAGGGCCGCTAAAATTACCTTTTGGTGGAACAGCGGCCGCCGGAGCGGCTTTGGGATGACAACCGGACATAAATGAATCCTCCTTGAAATGTGGATCTTTTTTCAGTTTCCCGGCCATGCCGGGAAAACATGCAGGATGGTCAACGTGTTACACGCAGTTTTCCGAAGAACACACCAAAGAACACCGGGGGCAGGAGATCAGCATGAAACATCCTGCAGGAGTCTTTTTGTCTCTGAGCGTCCCAGACATGGTTTTTCGGCATCCCGGAGCAGAGCGAACATGCATGATCGCTTCGTCCGTCCCTATCCTTCCTCGTAGAAGGGACTCATGGCATCCCAGAATTCGGGCTCGCTGCAGCCGATGCAGGGATGACCGGCTTCAACGGGCCAGTTGGTCTGATTGAACTTGACCTTGGGGCAGTTGTTATAGGTATACGGACCCTTGCAACCCAGTTCATACAGGCACCATCCCTTGCGTGCCTCTTCTGAATCAAAGGAGGGTGCAAACTCTCCATTTTCGAAATGTTTCAGCCGGGGGCACATTTCATGTACCGTTGTACCGTAGAACATGACCGGTCGACCCAGGCTGTCGAGTTCCGGCATTCCCTTGGTCAGAAGATGGACCACCGTGCCCACGAAATTGTAGGGATTTGGAGGGCAACCCGAGATATTGATGGGTTTGACTCCGAGGTGTTTCAATGCGTCACCGATCCCCTTGGCCCCTGTGGGATTGGGGGATGCAGCCTGAACACCGCCATACGTTGCACAGGTGCCCATGGCGATAACCGCTTTTGCCCCTGGGGCGATCCTGCTGCAGATATCCAGCATGGTATGCCCGGCGATTTTTCCGTAGATGCCGCCGTCTTTCGTGGGAATGGCCCCTTCAATGACACAGATATACCCTTCAGGATTCGAAACCGCCTGTTCCAGCGCCTCTTCGGCGGCATGACCGGCTGCGGCCATCAGGGTTTCGTGGTAATCCAGCGAAATCGTGTTCAGAATCAAATCATCGATGTACGGGGCAACCGTACGCAAAATCGCCTCTGAACATCCCGTGCATTCGGCGTTGTGAAGATAGACCACCGAAGGGCGTTTTTTCCGGGTCAAGGCTTCAGCCACCCGGGGTGCAAAAGATGCCTCCATCCCCATGACTGCAGCCACTGCGGTACAGAATTTCATGAAATCACGCCGTGAAACTTCTCCATTGGCAAGGTGTGCTTCGGCACAGCCTTTTCCAAGCCCGTTGAGACACGTCATGTCTTCCCCCTTGTTAAAGGTACAAAATAATCTGAAAACAAACGACCAGCATGAGTTGCTGTTACGATTGTACTGCTGCGAATGCTTCTGAATGGGATAAAATACAAAATTATCACATCTGTATTCCAAAGAATAAAAAGATGCAATAGGGTTTTGCAATATAGCATGCGTCTATCATGAAATATATGTTTTATTAGGAATGACTATGCGTTCTGCTTACAAACTTGCGGGAGTTTCGATTGAAAGTATTCGGTCGGGTAGCAGAACCTGAGCAACACGGAAAAACCATTCTCGTGCAAAGGCGCGGTGGCGCAGAGAAAAACACGGGAGAAGGTGGGAAAGGAGGAGGGAGAAGGGAGAAGGGGAGGAGGGAGAAGGGGAGGAGGGAGAAGGGGAGGAGGGAGAAGGGGAGGAGGGAGAAGGGAGAAGGGGAGGAGGGAGAAGGGGAGGGCGGATAGGATTATGCTCGTGGAAATATGAGGAAAGGAAACGTGGAGGATCTTTCGAGGGATTTGGGGACTGAGGCTGCCGCTAGCATTGAGTGAGCAGCTGAAAATGGAGAAACAGATTCAGGTAACAGAACCTGATCAAAAAGGAAAAACCATTCTCCCGCAGAGATGCGGTGGCGCAGAGAAAGGCAAGGGGGATGTCGGGTTCTGAAAAAAAGCTGCCGATTTTGGAGCCGGGTTTGTGGTAATCGCCGTCATCCCGGATCAGGTTCGGGATGACGCTTGTTGATTGCCTCCTGTCTCCGTTCAACCGTTTTCCCTCTTCCGCCACAACAATTATCCCACAAAACATTCTTTTCGATGCCAGACCAGATTTTCCTTGGACGGGTACATGTCATGATCCCGGGGAAGGATGATGTCCCGATCCTGAAAGGACGCCAGATGACCGGGAAGGTTCGGGTCCTGTCTGACCACGCTGGAAACCTCGATACGCAGGGAATCGTTGACCGTGACCAGTCCATTATCGAACGACCAGTGGCAGAGCTTGCACAGGGCAAACCCATTGGTGGGATGGTCGTTGTGGGAGATGGCCCAGTCCTTGATGTGGGCCGCATCAACAGCAGTGTGGCCGTCCGGAGTGATCATGCGGATACCGCACAGGGCGCAGCGGTTGGAATAGACCCGAACAACTGCACGTCTGAATCCCTGATCCTTGACCGGACGGGAAGGCGGATCGTTTTCCGGACGATACTCCCGGGTGTTCTCGGAGGCCATGAGGATCCGGGCATATTGGAGTGAATCAGCCGTGGTTGTGCCCAGTTTCCATACCTTCGCCTGGATCTCCGGGACAAAATAGGTCTCGACAAGCACTTTTCGTAGACTCTCCCGGGCTACGGGATCCAGAAGCAGCATGAACAGATCCTGATCCAACCGGGCGTATTCATACGTTCTCTGCAGTTGGGGTGCAGAAGACGGCGCCCCGGTCCCCCCATCAGATCGTCGTACCGGATGCCAGAATCCCTGTGTTGCCAGATGATGAAACGGCAACCCGATATTCACCGGCCGAATCGGCCCCATGATCCCATCCCAATAGACGAGAAAATTGTCGATCAAATCCTGGTCAGGCACGAATCGATTTTCGGAAACAAGCCCCCCGGCCACCAGATCCATGATCGCCAGGAGCAGAAACGGCTTGTGCGGCGCCCCATGCCGCGTGGTCGCCGGAAACTTGTGCCGGTTCTTATTGGGATTGAGTTTGGCAAAGAGGTGCTGGTAGTGGGGGAGTTTGGACATCATCTTTCTGGAAAAGCCCCATGGGTTGCTTAATTGACTATTACGCCTTCTTTTTTAGCTTTTTCTAAAATTTCAACCAATAGTTTACTCTGTTTTTCCGTCGGAATTTTCAATGGAATTTGTTGTGCTATCCTCAGCAGATTAGCTTCTTTCGGAGTTAGAAATTTATCTTTAAGCCCAACTTTTAGAACCATTTCCCAAGTGGCACGAGATGTTTTGACGACCTTTGTTTGAGCGTTAATCCCGTTATCAATTTTTTGGGTTGTTTTTGCATCGTTAGCTTGTGTGGCCTCTTCTTTGATGGGGATCGCATCCATTAGAAAATCATCAGGGAGATCTGCTTCGAGTGCTGGAATAAGAGTTTGAAGTCGTGACCAGCATCCCTCTTTTTTACACCATTCCCCGATGTTCGAAGTGCCTTCGGGGGGATGAATGATGTCGTCATTTACAACTTTTGCGGTGATCGTAATCATTTCTAGAAGAGACGGGTAAACTCTCTGCTTATTCCATATTTTTAATTGATCTATGGCTACTTTTTGTCGCTTGCATATTTCGTTTATCATGGCCAGTGTATTGGCAACAATCTGCGCACGGTAGCCTCCGTCATACCAAGGTTGAGCAGATACAATCTTTTCAGTAGTGCGGAATATGATCCCACGCGCAATAAGCCGCTGGTAATAAAATTCGTTGAAATTGTTTGGAGACAAAATCCATTCTTTGCCGATACGTTTTGCAAACTCTGCAAAATTTTTTTGTGCTCCGAGGCAGACAAATCTGGGATGCTCTTCCCAAACGTTTTCGAACTTGGCGAGATCAGTTTTGGTAAACATCTGCGGGCGTGGGTTCTCGGCCTTAAATCGTTTTTTTTCGGCCTCGGTGAGTTTGCTTTGTTCGTCGGCATATTGACCTCGAGCTCTTTCGTAAAACCATTTAGTTTCTCGCTGTTCTCCTTCTTTGGCGGGCACATACTTTCGCCTTGAGAAACCTTCTATGCGGATGTGAAAGGGATGATTGGAGAAGAAATCTGAAGCACTGACTTTGTTTTGAGTGTTCGCATATTCCGAGATCAAGGGAACGATGGCTTCGCTGTCCTCGCTAGAGATGACGGAGAGCTTCATCTGAACAAAAATTTTATCCAGTGTGATATCTTTTTTGTTCTTGTTGTATGTGTGGAATAAGGAAGCGGTCGTCTGTCCTCCGTTGACGATCTGGAGGTCTTTGATTCGGGTGATCTGAATTCCATATTTACATGGGTGGGTTTCAACGGATTGAGCTGTGGCTGTGATCCCGTTGTTATATGCGAAGAACATCTCCGGTTCGTTGATGATCGTGTTCCTGATGCCTTTGTTTACGTTTCCACGTGCCTGCAGAAATGTGCGCACATTTTGCTCAAGAAGTCTGGCTCCATGCCTTTCGTATAGTTTTGAAAGAATCTCACCAGGCATAACAACGAGGAACGAGGGAAATGTATCTTCTCCAAGGTGGGCGGGAAGACAGGATAGTCCAGTGCCAAACAGTTCAACCAGATCGAGGTTTAGCGGCTCTTTCTGACCTTTTGAGTTTTGTTGACGAAAAAGCCTGGACATATCCCAGATGTGGAAAGTCATCGGGATGAAAGAATCTTTAGGGGCATCGTAGCTTTTAAATCTGTCACTGAGAGTACGTTCTGATAGCAGAAAGAAATTCACTCTACGGATGTTTCTTTTTCTGTCTGCAATTTCGCGGGAAAGCCCATATTCTGGAGTTGTCTCGTCCAGGCTCTCAAAGAGTTTTTTGTTTATACTTGATTCAAAAAAATTGGTAACACGTTTGAATATCGAATTAATTTCAGTTTTTGTAAGTGATTTTAGATCATCTCTGCACTTAAAATCTGCCACGATAAGATTAAGTACTCCTTCATCGTTCAGCCAGTAGCCATCAACTTGGATTCCTTTTGCGCGATAATGGCAAAACTCAAAACCATCCATAATGTTGGCTTCAACGAGATCTTGGGCAATCATTTCGACAAAGGACTCGAGCTGAAAACTACTGTTGGCTTCAGCGTCTGCCATAAAACTCTGTCGGAAATCATGGTAAAATTCTTGAACAGACAACAAACTACCTCCTGTTAGATGACTCTACCTATTTCGCTCTTAAAGGCTGTAATGCTTTCAAGTTTGATCTCATAGCTAACACGAATAATTCCATTTGGCAGGCTTGACCGAATCAGCCGTGGGAATTCTTCTGTAAGTTGATAGGGTTGTATCTCGACAACCTGCAGACTTGGGGAATTGTATTCCTGCAATTCAACATATCCGGCTGCTATCAACTTCAACGAAAAGGTTTCGATCGCTGAGCTTTCGGATAGTTCATCATAGATCAGTTTGATGAGGTCGTTAAGCGACTGACCGTTGGATGTACTGGAGACAAGCTTGAAGGTCACTAAAAACAGGCTGTCGCACTGCGTTTCGAGTTGATCTTCTGATGAAATTCGGACGGAGTTCCTTTCGTGCCCTGATAAGGATTTGATTTCCACCGCAGTGTTTTCATATATAAAATCCTGGTGCGAACCCGCCGGTCCGCACCAAGCTTCCATCGCAGAATCCTGGGTGAACCTACCTTGATACAAGAGCCTAAGAAAATGGAGCTCGGCGAACAGTCCTCTTACCTCCTCAGCCGTAAGAAGATTTCTTCGCTGACCAGCAAAAAAAACTTTCCAGCGTTTGATATGCGTGAGAGCTATTACAAGAGCTTCAGCAGAAGCAGACACTGGCTCTAAAGAGGAAACTAAAGTGCTACACAGACTTTGAAATAAATCTGCATCAACGCGTTGCTCCAAGGTTATAACTAGGCGTTGTTTATTCTCCTCTCTGTCCTGCCTCAGATCGATACTGAGTCCTTTTATAGATGTTGTGTTGGCCCGAAAGTAATCAGAATGATCGCCATCCAACTCTAAAATAAATAAGCATTTGCCGGCACTGTTTTTCCCCCAGAATGCTTCAATAGGATAGCTGTTAGGAATATGACGGACGTTATAATCAGATTTAGGAGTCTGGATGTCATCCCATGGTGTATATTTACTCATCGTAGTCATCCTCATCATCCGGGCTGTCGATAATCTCTCCATGCATTTTGTTGATCCATACGCTGTTGGCCACAACTTCGACTTCAGTTTGGTAATTGCCAGGCGGAAAACTGACTCCGAATGCAGGCACGCGGTTCTGGGGATTCTCTTTACCGACAGGACCAAGGATGTGGATCATTAACAGCGGCTTTTGGCGTACTGCTCTGTAATGATAGTCGGAGGTGGTCTCGTCTTTACTGGCGGCATCAGACTCGGCTTTTTCCTGTTGGGAATCTGATAAGCCGAGTTTTTCATCCCCTCGGCTCGCCACACGGTATTTGCTGGCCTGCCACGCATCTGCAACCCGCTTGGCACTCGGTCTTCCTTGAGTCCCGAGCATATATTGGGATGAGTTTTCTCCATTGCCTCTAATCGAAATCAAAAGGACGTCCCCCTCAGGGTACTGATCCGAAATAGCTTGTAGGTAGTCAATGATTGCGGATTTTTTTTCGGCAAATGAATGATGTGTTTGAAATCTTGTTAAGAATTCCTCAATCAGAGCTACGGAAACATCCTTGACTACCCACCCTTTAGTGGTCGCCTCGATGTCTTTCCCGAACCCTTTTTTCCAGAACTGCGAGATAAGTTCTTCATTTTGTCGGTTAATATCGACATCTGTTGGGAGGATGTAGCTTTCTATCAATTTTCCACTGAGGTTGTATTTAAATGTTATCTTTTCACCTGAACGCATTTTGTTTGGTGCAGTTATCAACAGACTGTCTTCATGGGCTCTGACATACAATCCAAACTGCTTGGGACTCAGCTTTGCTCGACGCATTCTTTTAATCTGCATACGTAGCTCTTCCGAAGCTTCTGCAATGTGTGCATACCAGTTTATCGAATCTTGGGCCAAGTAGACTCGGCAAAGGTCTTCGAATCCCGGGCGATAGCCAAACCAGCGTCCCATTTGCATGAGCGTATCATACATCCGCGTATTGCGATATATATAGCTTACGCATAGGCCTTCAATGGTGAGTCCGCGTGAAAGGCTCAATCCTCCGACTGCGATTGCGGTCAGACTGCTGCCTTCATTCTCATATTTTTTGTAGTCTAAAACTTCATCTGACTTGCTGTTGACTACAAAAATCCTCAATTTTTCAGTGGCTTCATATAACGAAGCTTTGACATCACCCCACTCGAATCCACATGAAACATATTCATCAAGAAAGACTTTCTTCATCTTCCTCATGTAGCTGTTTTGATTTGAGACTTCTTCCGGCATCGCATAGTTTGTTTTTACGGCATCTTTCAGATTGTTGACAAATACACTAATGAAGTCTCGTACTTGATTCTGGATAACGACAAATCTGGATACATTTACCATCATCGAGCAGTGTTTGTTGGATTGTCCTCTAATGTTACGAATGGTTCTCGCAAGAACAAACTGGTTGATAGCAGTGTAAAGGCTTGGAGGAAGAGCGGTTATGATATCATCCTTATTGTGTTTAAATGGAATATAATTTTCGCAATCAAAAATTGGAGATAAAATTCGTTCACTTTTTTCCTCTTCCAAGAACACCTTGTCGGGACCGAAATATGTGGTGGGAGCATCCAGACAGTATATGAAATCGCGGGGGAACAGCTCTTCATATACTTCTTCGTCATAGGATTCCGGATTAATAAAAATATTTGCAAAAGGTGTGGCCGTATAGCCAATGTAGCAGGACTTTGCGAAGAGTCCTAAAATACTTCTTATTTTTGAGTTGGTTTTCGTTGGGTCCAAATCGGGTTTATTGGTGTTGATAGATGCGTGGTCTGCTTCATCGTCGATCATCAGCATTGGGACGTCAGCAATTTTGCCGTCACCCTGAGCATTCATTTCTTTGAGCCAGTTAAAAAGAGTAGTTAGTGTTGAAACGTTTTTTTTGATGACAAGAATGATCGGTTTGCTGAAGTCATTGATCTTCCAACCACTTTGATTGGCTGTGTCTTTACGGAAATCGTTGTGAATATTGGTTAATGTTGCTGGATTCGGGAAATCTGGAATAAGTCCGACACCGATGGGAACTCTATTTTCCGGATCACTGGACCTTCCCACAAAACCTTGATCGATACGCTCCTGAGTTTGTTTTCTCAGGTTGTTATGGATACCCGCAATTACGATAATGAATTTGTATCCAGCGTCAGCAGCTTTCGCAATGACCCCCATATAATTTGCGGTTTTCCCTGATTGAACATGCCCAATCACCAGTCCCCTTCGATCCCAGTATCCTTCGCTTTTGGGGTCCTGAAGGTGTCCAAGGATTTTATCCCCGACATCACTTAAGGATTGAATAACATCGGGGCTCCACCTCTCACTTCTAAGAAAATTAGAATAGGCGTCTGAGTAAGTCCATTGGATGTCATCTTTCTTCAAATGCCATTCATCATCGTGATCAGCTTCAACATCAACCAGAGATACGCCAGTACCCATCCTGGTGTCGATGGCTATCATTACATCTGTTATGATTGGTCCAAGATTACCTGTATAGTTGAGCAGCGCTGCAAACGCCTGTGCTACTTCTTCGACTTTGGCTTTTGTTGGTGTCCCTTCGAGTATGTGTAAGGCATTGATAACTGAGCTAGTGAAACTTTTTTCGTTCTCGAGTTGGTTCATTCGAACTCCTTTTGGATGAATTCATCAACTAGGCCTGCGTGATCGTCGAAAAGTTTTGTAGAATTGAGAATCTCTTTGAAATCAGCTGGTGTCGAAATGATCGACGGAACAAGTGTTTTCTTGAAAGTTCCCAATTTTTCAAGGATATCTACGTCTTTTTGGCTAAGCTTGGACATGCTTTTGGGGCAGGTTGAAAAATCCGAATAGATCATCTCAAGAGGCAGGGAGGAGGGGATTGCATCGAGAAGCATCTTGAACATGCACCGGTTTGCTTCATCGAGGCCGTTGATTAAACCCTGTACTAGTGGGTGATCGGCATTCAAATCGTACCGTATGCCGCCTTGGTCCACATATCTTTCCCAGATCGGGGTTTTTACTTCATCGAATAGCTTCTGTCCGCGTCCACTGTGCACCCGAGTACTGCGAGTGGTGATTCTGGGAATTATCTGCCGAAGCCTGTTTCGAACAGATAGAGGTGGGCGGGCACGTGATTTTTTAATATCGATGGTCCAAGCTTCATCAAGGTCGTTGCTGAAGTCGATTTGTACCCTTGCGAGTTTGGTTGCTTCTCCTTTGGGAATAAGTCGGAACCAGTCACCCCAAGCCATTAGTCGGCCATTGCGATAAATGTATGCTCCCTGATTTGAGATGAAGTCGCTTCTATCTTTGTAAAAGTTATAGTCGTCTGCTGTCAGCTTACTGTGATGAGGTAAGATATACGGTTGCATTTTAACTGTTGAGCCGTTGACCATGACAATTTCCTCAGGGAGTACCTGAGTCGTGCTGTAACTCCGGCAAAAGGGATCGAAAGGGACCACCTTGTGGCCGTTTATGGAGATTGATATTTTCTTGTGTTTTGTGATGTTCCCGGACAGGTATCGATGGAAAACGAGGGCTAAGTGCTTTTCTGCAGCGTTGAGTTTTTCGCTGACCAGCTCCTGCCGTTTTGTGCCGGTTTCCTCTTCGTAAAACCGATCAAGGTTGCGCCAGATGACAAGAGTTCCCCCGTATCGAATTCGATCAATATACGGGAGATTATCCACTTCTATTGAATCGAGCTCCGTGACCACCCAGTCGTCTTTGCGGTCAACAAGGTCAAGATCCCATTCGACAGAGCCTCTAAGTCCGTTTTTGATGCTTGTGACCGTCAGACGTCTGCATTGAGATAATGACGCCGTTTTAAGTCCGAGCCCGAAGCGGCCAAGGTCATGAGGTGCTCTTTCCGTTCCAGGGTTGGTTGCTCCGTGTTTCATGGCATTCATAACTTCAGCGGGACTCATTCCCTCGCCGTTGTCAGCGATGATTAATGTATCCCTGGTCTGATCGTAGATGATTTCAATTTTGGTAGCGAGTGCTGTTATGCTGTTGTCGATCAGGTCAGCAATCGCTGCCTCGAATGAATAGCCAAGGTCACGCATTGATGCCGAGAGTGAGGACGCGCTTGGTGGGAGACGGTGCTCTAGGGCCATGGTCAGATCTTTTTCAGTTGGTTTTGAACTTCTGCAAGAGTCCTTTGAGGTGCATCCTTAAGCTGACATTCCCATACTACGATCACATTCCAGCCGAGTTCTTCCAGTTCAGCCTGTTTTTTCCGATCTCGCTCAACCGTTGCAGCAAATTTGTTAAGCCAGAATGTAGTCCTCGTCTTGGGTGTCGTGGCTCTTGGACATCCCTGGTGCCGATGCCAATAGCATCCATTAACGAAAATAACTGTGTTATATTTTTTCAGAATAATGTCCGGACGTCCTGGGAGGTTAGGGTCGTGAAGTCGGAATCGAAATCCGGCACGATGAAGAAAAGATCGTAGGATTAACTCCGGGCCGGTATTCTTTCCTTTGATGCGGGACATGTTCCAGCTTCTTCGTTTTTTTGAGATAGTGTCAGCCATTATTTCTATGAAATATGTTCCAAATTACTTCCGCTATCTGGTGAGCTAGGAAGGGCGGAACAGCGTTTCCAACTTGAGAGAACTGGGCAGTTCTAGGGCCTTCGAAAAAATAGTTATCAGGGAAAGTCTGTAGTCTCGCAGCTTCACGGACAGTCAGACTTCTGCATTGCTCCGGGTCGTAATGGATGAAGAAGTGACCATCCTTGGCAAGATGGCTTGTAATGGTTGAGGAAGGCTGGTCGGCGATTTGAACTCTGAATCGGTCATCGAAGTGGCCTGATTTCGCGTTAGCATGTTCCGGAAGAAGAGCTTCCGGGAATTCAGAAAGCTTCGGGCTTACGCCAAATATTTCAGCAAAGACGGAAGCGAAAAGATACCTGTAAAGATCCAGCAGTATGTGGGTTCTTGTTGTTGAATTGCATACAAAGTTGAGTTTCCCGTCCTGATACCAACCATCGAGTGCGTCACACTGTGGTTGGTGGTTGACAATCTCTGCACCCGTTTCAGGGAAAGGATTGGGAAGTTTGTGGGCGACTGCCTGTTCAATGCGACTCCGCATGCGGTGCTTGACTTCATCCGGAAAGTTCATTGACAAAATTTCTTCGAACCAGTTCATCTCAATCGCTTCGTATAGCTGGTTACAATAAGAAAATGGCTTCTTGCCTTCCCCTTTGGAGAGTTGGCTTTCAAGAAATGGAAGATCCTTCAGAACGTCTCGAACAGTTGTTCGGTCTCGTTTGGAGAGCAAGGGAATTGTCCCGGTATCGATGTCACTGCGGACTCCTACAACGAATACTCGATGCCGCGCCTGAGGGACACCATAGTCTTCGGATTTGATGAGAAATTCGTTTGGATCAGGATTCTTTTCAGCGTGAGATGACCATGATTTGTGTCGATCAAGAGAATACAGATTGTATTTTAGTTCATTGGCGGTAAGAGTTGACAGCTGCGAGCCATTATAAGGTCGAGCAAGGTCCTTAAGTATTTTTGGAAAAATTTTTTCTCCATTGATCTTTGAGGAAATGATGCCTCGAACATTTTCCATAACAAAAATTGATGGCCTGTGAGCTTTGATAATCCTGAGGTACTCCATGTAAAGGAAGTGCCTATCATCTTTTTCTGCTACATAATCGACCTTACCTTTGTTTCTAGATCTACCAACAATCGAGTAAGCTTGGCATGGAGGACCGCCAATGAGAACCCAGTGTTTGTTTGAACCTATCGCTTGGGAAATTCGAAGGTCGATCTGATCATTCAGGCATGAATCTTTGCTGCCGAGTTCGGCCAAGAGTGTTTTGTTTGAAGCAGCAATTTTTGCATAAGGATGCTTCTCAAATAAATCTTGGCGACTGATTTCTCCACGTAGATAACTATAGTAAGAGTCTTTGTCCTGATGGTTTAAAGCTCTGAAAAATGTCCGCAGCTGAAGAGTTTTAAATGCATGTGGATCTTTCTCTATTGAGAGTCCCAATTTGAATCGGTTTGTGTTTTTGCTTTGAAATGTAGAAAAACCTTCCGCCAGGCCGCCCGAGCCGGCAAAGATGTCAATTACTGTGAGATCGTTAATCATGCTAATCAGTTTTGGTTGCTAGGTTGAAAATATGTTGTTGGGAATAGTGTAGTCCTTTTGTTGATACCGGGGTCGGACCTCAGTATCTATCTGGGATATCGCCACAAATCATTCCCAAAAGGCCCTTTTATCCGCTTAAACAGCCCATTTTAACTATAAAATGGATGTTTTAAGCTGATTGTACTCGCTTTCATTGGCTCATCTAGGCTTGCCACTCCCAAGAAAAGGCAATTATCCATCATGCCCTGGGCATCCCGGGCCTACCACCTCTCTCGCTTATGTTTCTCATCTTTCCAACAAGATCCTTCAGCTCATCCCGTTTCTCGTGCAGCCATTCCGCAACCTCGAGCAGTCGGTAACGGTTCGTCGTGTGGGCAGGTGATACATCTCGTCCCTGGTTCAGTTGCTGATAGCTGATTGAAAAGTGGGCATGTTTTCGAAAGAAATGGCTTCTGGTCTTCAAAATCCAGAGTGCAATTTCAATATCATGAGAGGAGACATCGATTTTTGGCGGCCTTTGTCCATGTCCGTCACAACTGAATGTCATTTTGATGTCGATATAATTGAGCCATCTGACCAGGCCGGCCATGTAGGTGTCCATGATCTCGAGATCATCCGCGCGGCCGCTCTCGGCTCCGGAATGGAGATTTTCAACGGCTGCAAGCCAGATGGCCTCGTCGATTTGTGCTTCATTTGGCATGAAAATGTTTTCTCGTATCTCCCCGAATTGACCTTTTGCAAGAATTTTATCCAGGTAATTTCGATTGCCCGGGGTTTCCTCTTCCAGAGAGAACCCCGCCTCCTGCTCCCGGCCGAGGAATCCGCTTCTTACGAGGATGCGTTTCCAGGGCATCGTTGCATCCTTGGCTTGGCAAGTCATTTTTCTGCGACTTGTAATAGCGCCTTTTGTTGTCTTTTTCGTAATGCCAATTTCTCTGTTCAACAATGTAATCAAGATTTTGTTTCTATCTTTTTCTTTGCTGTTGATCGCTATAATGCCTTCATCATATTTTTTTGCGAGTTCTTCATATAATGATATTAATTTTTGCTCTGTAATATTATTCGATTGAAGATAAATATCCAAATCAGATTTGTTAATATTTTTTCTTTTTACATTAATTCTAAATGTACTGCATGAAGCATCAAAAAAGCCCAAAAATCCATAGGCAGATTCGTATAACTTTAACCTTGATTTTGCCCATTTATCTTTTTTTTCGGGATATATTTTTGCCAGTAAATGATGAATTTCATATCTGGAAAATCCTTTGTTGATCAATTTGACGATTACAATTGTCTGCTTATCTTTGTATTGCTTTAAATCTTCGATCAATACATCTTCTTCTGAAATCTCATCTTCCTGATAAAGAATCATTGAACTCCTAATTATATGCGGTAATGGCCCAGTGCATTTTGTTCTGAACCGTTTTGAAGAATTCGATACTGATATCCAGCGTTGGGTCGTAGTCGATACTGGTGGCGTAGATATCGGTGATTTTTTGATAAAAACGACGCTCAGAGGTTCGGATATCCTGAATACGCCGTTCCAGCTCTTCAAAATAATCAAAGGGCTGATCCGGATTCTTCAGGCGCTCATCATCCAGTAGAAAACCTTTTTTGATAAACTCAGTGAGCTGTTGGGTCGCCCAGATACGAAATCGAGTCGCTACATGGCTTTTTACCCGATAACCGACCGAGATAATCATATCCAGATTGTAGAAATCGACCATGCGGGCAACCTGTCTCATGCCCTCCTTTTGAACTATCCGGAATTTCCGGATAGTTCCCTTCGGCATTAATTCGCCTTCGTCGTAAACGTTTTGAATATGTTCACTTATGGTCCGCACATCTTTCTGAAACAATTCAGCCAACAACCGTTGCGAAAGCCAGACAGACTCATCTTCAAACCGCACATGCAGCTTCAGTTTGCCATCTTCTGCCTGATAAACCAGAAACTGCCCTTTAGCCGGTCCCAGTCCGTGTTCATCGGGATTTAACAGTGGTTCTATTTTTGATTGATCCGGCATTTATATCTTCCTCTCTGATATCGGGGTTGGACCTGGGTGATCCTGCTACAAACTTGTGTACTCGGAGTTAAGCCACTATCCTGACAATCAAACAGGAGGAGTGGATGAGCAGCACACGTAGAATTTATGATCCGGAGTTCAAACGCAATGCTGTTATGCTAGGCTAGCTGAGGATTTGAGATTTTGGGCTTCATCGTTGACTAAGTTGATACCGGGGTCGGACCTCAGTATCTATCTGGGATATCGCCACAAATCAATCCCAAAAGGCCCTTTTATCCGCTTAAACAGCCCATTTTAACTATAAAATGGAGGTTCTAAGCTGATTGTACTCGCATTGGCTCATCTAGACGTGCCACTCCCAAGAAAAGGCAATTATCCATCATGCCCTGGGCATCCCGGACCTACCACCTCTCTTGTAACGCTCATGGGGTCTGACCCCTCTAAATTCCTACTACTATTGCTTTTATCGCTAAAAAAAACCCATTTTTCGGCCTTAGAATCAACCAGGTTCAGCCCAAGATACGCCAACCATCTGAAATCAAGGATAATTTACTACAATTTGCATCCATCGAAAATCTTCCATCCCAAACATTTCTCAAATACCGCCTCAACCTGACCATAGGTCACAGGCTCTTCCTTCACATTCACCCTGCTTAAAAACGGCCGGTACCTTTCTTGATCCTCTCGACAAATCCTTCGTCTCGAACTGCAAGATTCACCGTTCAGATGTCGCCTATCGGCAGTCTGCAATGAAATTTTTTGATTTCCCGTTCAATTTTTTCACTATTTCTCTCCTTCCAGCTTCTTAATCCCTGCATCTTCTGTGAGTAAGCGCATCTGCTGGATTGCGGTATTGTTTAATAAACGTAACCTTTCCGATTGCTGTAATTCCTGCTGAATCAGGTGAGCATTGAGTGTCTCAAGATTTGCCAGACAGACCAGCTGTGAGACATTGGCATAATCCCGAATGTTACCCTTATCCTTTGGATGCTTGTCACGCCATTGTTTTGCAGTCTTTCCGAACAATGCCATGTTGAGAATGTCCGCCTCTGAAGCGTAAACATGACGTATTTGCTGCCTGGTCAATTCAAGAGGAATAAGGTTTTCATTGATGGCCCCGGTGTGAATACGATAGTTTATTTTGGTGAGCTGGCGTTTAACGTCCCAACCAAGCTGTTTTTGTTCCTCTTCCTTAAGTCGCTGAAATTCTTTTACCAAATATATTTTGAACTCGGCACTGATCCACATACCAAATTCAAAAGCAATATCAGGGTGAGCATATGTCCCTCCGTAACGGCCGGCTTTTGCCTGTATTCCTATGGCGTTGGTTTGGGCAACCCACTCCTTAACACTAATCTTATAACTGTTCAGCCCTGCCTGACTTTTAATTATGGCGAATTCGCCATAATTAAAATCAGGATTATGGACTCGTTCCCATATACCAAGGTATTCAAGGGTATTACGATTTCTAAGCCAATCCGTAATAAAGAAATTGCCGTCTTTTGAGCGAAGCATATCGGTAAGGGAGATATAATTTTCCTTAGTAATTCTAATTTCTTTGCTGAGAACGGTAATGGTTTTAGCCTTGTCCATAGTTTATCTCCCTATTCCAACCCCCTTGAATTCGAGGGGATTAAATCTGCGTCCATTTGCGTAATCTGCGGATAAAACCGATCCAATGCGGGCGATAGCCCGCATTGGTCTTTGATAATTCTTTATAACATACAGTTTGAATTCGGCAGATATCCAGGATGCAAATTTGAAAGCGATATCTTTCCTGACACAGGGGGTTGACATGCTCACGCCGTGATATGTCCGTATGAGGACATGAAGCGTCCCGATTTGTAAAACGAAATTCCAAGCCCGGTATCACAATCATGATTCGATGTTAATCTGTAATTTCAAACGGTTTTTCACAACCCCTACCATGAGACCCTACCATGGTTCGAGTTGTATTTTTTGAAAGGGGAGGGCGGGTGATTTGGATAATTTAAAAATGAATAGATAGAATTGGCAATACAACATTTCGTAATGATGGGTTTTTTTAGATATAATCAAAAAAAGGTCACGATTTGCTGCCGCGAAAATACGGGCAAGGGGCAGGGGGGATTCTTGAAAAATCTGTAGTTGATTTTTCAAAAACCCCCATATGGACGAAGAATAAAGAGGGGATAAAAAAGTGTAAAAAAGAGAGGGAAAAGGATATGGATGCAGTCCCGTCAGCTACCTTGTTCCAGTCGTTCAAAGTTGCTTTTGGTCATCAATATCCCCATCTGCTCTCCGGCGATCCGAGTACCCTTTTCCCGGAGGAACCATTTTTTTGATCATTTGATTTTTTCATAGCGTGAAAAACGAGTATTATCCATGAAAAATAAGTAGATAAAATATATTCTATGAAAAATGATTTTCGACGCAATTTTTTTTTTCGGAACCCGACAACACGATTCTTCAGACAGATTTCCGGGCCCGTCGGCGTTGTCTGTTTTTTTCGTAGCGCATCTGCAGGATTTCAACACCTAAAGCGAATCCCATGGGCAGGTAGATGTATCCCTTGGGAACATGTTTGTGCATGCCTTCTAGAAAGATGGTCACCCCGATGGTGATCAAAAAGGAGAGGGCCAGGATTTTCAGGGCCGGATTGTGGAGGATGAAGTCACCGATAGGCTTGGCAAAGATGAGGATGATCACAAAGGAGAGAATCACGGCCGCAATGATGACCCATATCTTCGAAGTCAGGCCCACTGCGGTTATCACCGAATCGATGGAAAAGATCATGTCCAAGAGGACGATTTGGGAAATCACACCGATAAAACCGTTGCGGGCAGCGGCCCCGGACACATGTTCCTCTTCCTCGCGCAGTTCCACGGTATGATGGATCTCATGAACCGCCTTGAACAGGAGAAAGAATCCTCCGGCCATGAGCACAATATCGCGGACCGAATAGGTGAGAACGACCGGATTGGTCAGGCCGGTCAGGGCCAGAACCAGCCCGAGCATGACCAGCCGTCCGACCATGGCCAGGATCAGCCCGAGCACCCGGGCCTTCTGCTGCATGGCCTCGGGCAGTCGGCCAACAAGAATGGCGATAACCAGGACGTTGTCCACACCAAGTACCAGTTCAAGACCCATGAGCAGGGCGAGCAGGCTGAGCGCATCGAGCATGACGGCCTTCCTGAGGCAGAAAGTTGGTGGAAAAAGAACTGCCCGGTATTCTCTTCGAATTGTCCCAAAAAGGCAAACCTTTCAGCACGATTTCGGGTCGGTATCTGGAAAGGAAACTCAGGTTGGATAAAAAAATAAGGGATTACGCTTGAGTAGCGTAATCCCTTGTTTCTCCTGGTGCGCCCGGCACGATTCGAACGTGCGGCCAATTTTCTAACTTATTAATATGATATAAAAAGATATCAGCACAATACCACCTCCGAATTACCATTGGAACGAATCGATAGGGGTATTGTCAATGTATGCAAGAGCGCAATTAAGCAGTTTTTGCCAGATCATGAATTTTGGCGGCACAGGATTGGGCATATGTCTTTGGCATACAATGGCAAAGTGATTCCAGATCGGAAAAAGAAATTCCTTGTTCGTTGAGCAGCCGCAGCAAATGCTGATCCGGAATTTCCGTAAACAGACTATGCAGATGGGCTACCCAGGGAGCAGGGTCCGACTGGCCAAGCAAAATCGACACAAGGGTGGCCTCGTCAATTTTGGTCTTGAACCGGATATTGGTCTGGATAGTAGCTGATTTCAGGGCACTGAACATTGATCTCACCTCAGTAATTTCCGGTTAGGTTTTTGCATCAACAAATTGTAATTTTTGCTCTTTTACATTTGACTCGTCAAAATCATCATCCGGCATTGAACGCAACTCGTTTTCAATGGCTGTGCGCAACTGTCTGACCCGGCGGATAGAGACCTTTTCCTGGTAGTTCTTGTGGCAATGAATGGCCAGCAACAGATAGGTGA